>NZ_JBXSQI010000004.1:0-136167 GCF_057063565.1 Gilliamella sp. X-57
TAACGGGATTAAAGGAGAAAGTCGATTTTTGATTAAGAAAGGAATCAGGCGATAAGGTTTTGTCAGTACTAGTAAAGGAGATAACATAACGCCAAGGCTGGTTTAACGACTCATCACCGTCGACATGTAAAACCGACATCGGCGCTTCCAGCCCGTCAACCGTTAAGGTATAGCGATTATGACTAACGCCATCTAAGCCTGCCATTAAATCTCTAAACCCGCCACCAAGCTGACCCAAAAGACGATTAAGTTCGTTTGACATGTTTTCCCCCTATGATTTCTAAAACTCATACCGTTTATTTTTATTATGCTATTGGTTTATCGCGATATCATTGTTTTTATGTTGACTATTTTCAATGTAAGCGATAATGCAAACAGAGTATAAACGATTTTAACGTAAAGTTTAACTTTTTTAATCAATATCTTTGTTTAATATGAATAATTTTAGTTAGTTAAAACGGTAACTGATAGCGGTTTAACGCCTTTGTTGAACAAGGAATTTAAGCAATCTTATTCTTTATCAAAAATAATTTATTAAATGCTTGCATTTAAAAACACCTTTATTGAACAAGCAATGTAAGCAACTTTATTCTTTCTCAATAAAATTTATTAACTCATTAAATTTAAAATAATTTCATGCTGAAACGGTATAGAATCCTGAATATTTTTAACAAGAATTGCGCCTTTTTAATAAAGAAATACCCTGATTTATTGCTAACTATGTTATAACTGTAAGAAATTTAAAGATTAATTGGTAGAATAACGGAAACGCGATAATCATGAAATGTAAATAACTCAATGTTTTCCTATATATTATTTATATCTTATCCTTTTATCACTGAATGCAAATAACAAACAGTTTAGTTAAAAAGCTATACATGATTTTAGTGGGAAATTTAATCTTTTTTAAAAAACGGTTAAATAAATATTGGTTAATATGAATTAGTTCTGTTAGTTATATCAGTATGTGATAGCTGCTTAACGTCTTTGTTGAACAAGCAATTTAAGCAACCTTATTCTTTATCAATAAAATTTATTAACCCATTAAATTTAAAATAATTTCACGCTGAAACGGTATAGAATCCTGAATATTTTTAACAAAATTCAGGCTTTTGTAATTTAGAAAGCCGTTCATGTTAATTAAAACAACTAATTAGATAAAAAATAAGGCACTCATTATTTGTGCCTTATTTTTAGTTATTTAATCTATTTTCAACACTGAGAGTTTTAACGGCTTATAGCTCATTTAACACTTCCCCCTCAAATAGCTTATCAAGCTCTTCAATAAACGCTTGCTCAGGTAGATGGTAAAAGATGCCATGCTCTGGCATACCACGCAAAAAGAGATAGTAAACACCCCCAAAATGGGTTTGATATTGGTAATTGGTTAAACGACCTTTTAAAAAGCGATGCAAGGCTAAACAGTAAAGTTGGTATTGTAGGTCGTAGCGATGTTCACACATCACTTTTTCTAGTGCTTCTTGATTATAAGAATCAACGCATTCACCTAACCAATTTGATTTATAATCAACCACATAATATTTCCCTTCAAATTTAAACACTAAATCAATAAATCCCTTTAGCATGCCTTTTACCGAATCAAAATCTAATTTAGGGCATAATCTTGATAAACGATCATATTGTTTGCAAAGATTATCTAATTGCTGGCTAGTTACGGTTTTTCGTATAGGAAGATAAAATTGTAATTCGTTAATATGTTGCCCCATTAACACTTGCGATAATATTAAATTTGGAGCATGCAGTTGTGTAGTCAATACTTGTTGCATCCAATTCGTTACTACACCACCCCATGCTGGCTCTAAATTGAGTTTTTTTACCATTTGATTACATAATTCATCAAGGTTATCTGGTGTGATATCTTCCATAATGCTGTGCATTAATGTACCCACATATGCCCCTTTCGGAAAGTGGTGGATATCATATTGTATATCGGTTGACGGAGCACTAGCAGATTCAAGTTGGAGCTCATCCCAATCATTAATAATATCGGGATTGTAAGCCAATATGGCATGATTATGTTTTTGTAATTCAGTATAGCTTGTGACCCGCCAATCACTCGAGAGATTACGTGAAAACGCATTGGCCGATAAGGATTGGCTTGGCAAAATTTGGGGAATATACTGCTGGCTATCAATTGGTAGTTGTACATCAACCAGATTAGCTATACTTGCAATTGATCGTAATTCACTTTTTAATAAATGATTAATCGCTGATTGGTTTTTCTTCAACGAGGCAAGCCCAATACTACAATGATAAACCGAACGGGTCATGGCTACATACAATAATCGTAAATCTTCGGCAAGACGTTCGTTTTCTATCTGTTGCTTGATTTCATCAGTCAGTAACCATGCATAAGTTAGCTGATAGTCATTGTCTTTATCATGATAAAATTGACTGTCCGACGCACGACACATCGAAATAAATGGCAACCACACAATTGGGAATTCTAGCCCCTTGGATTTATGAATAGTAATTATTTTGACAAGGTTTTCGTCACTTTCAAGGCGTTGCTGGTGATTTTCTAAATTAGGGTCGGGGCTAACTATTTGTTTTGTCAACCAACGAATTAACGCATGCGGACTATCTAATTCATTTGATGCTTCTTGGAGTAATTCACTTAAATGCATTAAATTGGTTAACGTTCGTTCACCATCTTGGCGAGCTAATATGTTTTCAGCTAAATGACGTTTTTTCATCATTCGGCGTAACATCACTAATACACCATAATATTGCCAAATTGCTTGGTATTGTTTGAATTCTTCAACTAAACTTTCCCATCTGTCTTGATCGTCAGTGATTTGTTCAAGTTCAGTCATGCTTTGCCCTAATAATGATGTCATTAATGCTAGCCTTAATGTTGTTTCGTTTTCAGGCATTAAGACGGCTTGCAATAAACTCAATACATCATTGGCCTCAATTGAAGAAAAAACACTACTATTATTTGATAAATAGACGCTTTTAACACCGTAATTGGACAATTTTTGTTGAATAATTTCGGCTTCACGCCCTGTGCGCACTAAGATCGCAATATCAGCTGTAGTTACAGGACGTTGTTTTTCTTCATTATCAATTAATATTGAAGAATTAGACAATAAAGACACAATTTGATTAGCACAACAACTTGCTATATGTTCTTGATAATCTGTATTGGTTGCAATGCCATCAGGCAGTAAATAAGCTGTGAGTGCGGCAACTTCTTGGTTATTCACTAGCAAAGACTTTTGTTGATTCCTTTTTGCCGCATCCATGGGTAAAAACGGAATATCTTCAAATATAAATGGATTATTGCAATTAGCAAACAATTGATTCACTGCTTTAACCATCGAAGCTGATGAACGATGGTTGACATCCATGGTAAAATAATTTTCTCCAGTCGATTGTTTAGCCTTTAAATAAGTGAATATATCAGCCCCTCGAAAGCTGTAAATCGCTTGCTTTGGGTCGCCAATAAATAGTAAACCTCGATCTAGCCGTTGGTTATCATAAATACGGTTAAAAATTTGATACTGCGTGGGATCGGTATCTTGGAATTCATCAATCAAAGCAACGCAGTATTTTGACGCAATACTTTGCGCTAATCTTTCACCTGTTTTGGCTTGTAATGCGCGATTAAGTTGCCCTATAAGATCATCAAAGCTCATTTCGCCATTTTTGCTTTTTTCGCTATAGAGCCCTTGTTGAATCACACTGACAATATCCATTAAGATTTGGCTACGTAAGTCAAGCGGTTGTGAATATAGATCATCAATTTGTTCAAAGACAAAATGACAAGGTGCGCTCTTTCCTTCTTTTGTCTTTTCGATTAATACCGATTGCTTAAATTTTTTAAGTTCATCTGGTAATTCAAACGTGTGAGTTGCGCTATTAGCCCATGCTGATACTTTAATTACCCAATTGGGTAAATGTCGGCTACTATAAGATTGTTTGCTAACACCTGATTGCGTAATGATATTGACTAATTCATCAGACAAGGCTAACCAAGACTGTTTGACGCTTTCAATTCTTTCAAAATTTTGTTGGTAAAATGCCTTAATTGTTTTACCAATATCTGGATTTACCTTGTTAGTATTGTTAAGTTCCAAACTTAAATAAGGATTGATATCTTTTAATAAAGTGGTTGGATCTTGCCATGTTGCAAGTACTAAATAAGCAAGCTGTTTATCAAGTGGCGTAAAGTAGTGACGCCAAAACTCTTGTGTTACCCTTAATTTGAGTTGAGATTCATCAGAAATTAGCTTTTGTTCAAATAAAACACCAGACTCAAACGCATGGCTAGTTAAGATACGCTGACAAAAACTATGAATAGTATAAATTGCCGCATCATCCATTGATTGTTGAGCATCTGTTAGCCGTTGTATTGCTAATTTGTGATCATCAATTAACTCAATCAGTTGTTGATAAATCGGATCTTGATGCTGCCCTTGTAGCAGTCCAATTCGCAATTCTTGAATATTTTTTCTTATTCGGGAACGTAGTTCTTGAGTTGCTGCTTTAGTAAAAGTAACAACCAGAATTTCGTTAACTTCTAAAGGTCTTGGATAACTATTTTGACCGATACCAAGCAACAATCTTAAGTAAATAAAGGCAAGCGAATAAGTTTTACCTGTTCCAGCCGATGCTTCAATTAAGGTTCGACCAGTTAAAGGTAAATCAAAAAGATTGAGTTTTTTTACTCCACTTGATGAAACCATTCAAGCTTTCCTGCAGAGTCTGGCAATAAATTAATACAAGCAATGGCAGCAGTAGGAAACATAGGCGGAGAAACTTGCGGGCACAGTTCATTAACTAAATATCCCACCAATGGCAAATGCGACACCACAATCACATTATCAACTCCATCAGCTAACAATAATGTTAATACGTCAACAATATGAGATGGGCTACCACCGGGCACTAAAAATTGATTAGTTTCAACTTTTTCAACACGAACATGCGATGATAATTCAGTCAATGTTTGTTGTGCTCGGAGATAAGGACTCACTAAACCAAAATCAAATTGATAATTTTGCTGTTTAAGCCATATTCCAGCTTGATTTGACTGAATAATACCATAATCTGTTAATGTTCGACTTGAATCTGATGAAGCAGAAAATCCTGCTTCACCATGTCTCATAATACAAACTTTCATCAATATTTAATTAACGTAATTTTAATTGAAAAATCATGGATTCTGCACCACAGCAAAAAGTGAATTTTACTGATAATTTAAAGCCATCATTAATTTTTTCAATATTACTTTCAATTTTGCAAGGCTCGGTTTCAACATCTTTGGCTGCTTGTGTTAATGATGCCAACTTTTGTTGAGCTTCAGATTCTGTCGCAAAAACGCGCTCATATTCAGCGCTACAATCTTCGTTGTCAATGATTGTACCAACATCCACACAACAGCATGCTGCTGTTTCGTTTGCTTTACATTTGTTTAAAGAATCTGTCATGCTACACCTCTGTTTAGCCATTAATATTGCTAATAGTATACTCTCTATCATCACTTAGGGCAAAGTGCTAACTCTGTTTTGTTTTAGTTTTGTTATTTATAATAACTCGATAACTAACCGCTTTAACAAATTTTGATTGAGTTTTTAAGTCATATATCGGAATTATTCGCGTTGTTTACCGTAATTTGAAAATCGACTGTATAACGCCGTCTCCCCAAACAAGCGATACGGTGTTTATACTATAAAAAATCACGTCTCTGATTTGGCTAACTACTTTATATTTATGGCCCAGCGTCCAACTATTTATCGCACTGAAAGATCTCATTAAACATTCAATAACATGAATGCTATTGAATATAAAACACAAGAACAGATAGCATCATTTTCTAGATGAGTTGTGTGCTCACTATCGGATATTTACCCAACTATTCACCTTTTAGGTTATATTTTTTGTAAAAAATATTCAGGATTCTATACCGTTTCGGGATAAATTGAGACTTTGCCAGCGTTCATTGGTTAAAACGTACTTTAATGGCGATGTGCCATAATCCGCAAATAATGAGTCATTCAAAAGATAGAAAACTAAAATTTTAAGCGATTGCAGGTAAAACGTTTTATGAGCTTTTTAGATGATTATTTTCATCATGAAGTGTAAACAACCTGAAGTATTCCTACCAGCCATATAATTAGTTTTCTGAATAAATGTTAGCAGGATATAACAACAAACTACTAATGAACAAACCTCTGCCAGACGGCAGAGGTCATATCATTAAAATTTAGGAGCGGAAGGACGACCTCGTTTTTTAGCAAATCCTTTATCAGATGTATCTGATTTATTACCTTTACGACCTCGCTTAGGTTCAGACATTGTGCCATTAACTAGGCTCATCTTCATTGGTTGATTAAGCACTCTTACCTTTTCAAAGTGTTTTAATATGTCTTTCGGCATGCCTTTTGGTAACTCAACGGTTGAATAAGTATCATAAAGCTTGATATTACCAATATAACGGCTACTAATATCGGCTTCATTAGCAATTGCTCCAACAATATGACGCACTTCAACACCGTTTTCTTTACCTAGTTCGATACGGTACATATCCATGTCACCCACATCTCGGCGTTCACGACGCTTTGGTGCTTCGCGGTTATCTCCTCGTAGACGTCGCTCACCACCACGATTATCTCGATCACGACTATCGCGTGATGGCTTAAATACCGGATCAGGTGGAAGAATCAATGGACGTTCACCTTGTGCTAATTTGAGCAATGCAGTTGCAATTGTTTCAAGATCAGCACCACTTTCGGCTTGTATTTGCGCTAATAAATTTTGGTATTGATCTAAATCACTACTCTCTAACTGTTTTTGGACTTGCTCCGTAAATTTAGCTAAACGACGTTTTTCGAGTAGCTCTTTAGATGGTAAGCCAACTTCAGGAATCGGTTTTTTGATCGTTTGTTCGATATTTTTAAGCAAGCGACGTTCACGGCTATCAACAAATAAAATAGCGCGACCTGCTCGACCTGCTCGACCTGTTCGTCCGATACGATGCACATAAGATTCAGAATCTAAGGTAATATCATAATTGATAACCAAACTAATACGCTCTACATCCAAACCACGAGCTGCAACATCAGTTGCAATTAAAATATCTAATCGCCCATTACGTAAACGATCTAATGTTTGTTCACGCAATTGTTGTGTCATATCGCCATTTAAAGCGGCACAACTATAACCATGTTTTTCAAGCACTTCTGCCACATCTAAAGTAGCCGATTTTGTTCGAACAAAAATAATCGCTGCGTCAAAATCTTCAGCTTCTAAAAAGCGAACAATCGCTTCATTTTTACGCATACCTCGAACAAGCCAATAACTTTGGTCAATATCAGGCGCTGTTTGTTTAGTACCTTTAATTTGAACTTCTTTAGGATTATGCATAAATCGTTTAGTAATACGACGAATTGGCGCGGGCATCGTTGCTGAAAATAATGCTGTTTGATGATTTTCGGGAATGGTTGCCATGATGCTTTCAACATCATCAATAAAGCCCATTCTTAACATTTCGTCAGCTTCATCAAGCACTAAACCTTTCAAATTAGAAAGATCTAATGTTTTACGATTTAAGTGATCAAGCAAACGCCCTGGTGTACCAACCACTATTTGTGGCCCTTGTTTTAACGCACGTAATTGCACGTCATAACGCTGCCCGCCATATAAAGCTAGTACTTTTACGCCTTTCATGTATTTTGAATATTCAGAACAAGCATCTGCAACTTGCATAGCTAGCTCGCGTGTTGGAGCTAGAACTAAAAGTTGTGGTGCTTTTAAGTTTGCATCAATATTCATTAAAAAAGGGATTGAAAATGCGGCAGTTTTACCACTACCAGTTTGCGCCATTCCCAATACATCGTTACCTTCTAATAATAGAGGTATACATTCAGATTGAATAGGTGATGGTTTGCTAAAACCAAGATCATTTAATGCATTAAGGATATCCTCGGATAAACCAAGGTCAATAAAAGAAACATCTTTTGTCATGTAAACTCGCTTATAAACTTTGAATATATAAGCTTGCTTAATTAGTCAGCAAAAAATTGATAATGATTAACTAATATCAATTAAGATTTCTCTTATTTTTGCTAAACCAAATAAAGAAAGCAGATATAAATTTATGCCAGCTCACTAAATTGAAAATTTACAACTCACCCCAATAACTAACTGCCGATATTGACTCAACAACTATTCGATATAGAAACAACTTAAATTTAAAGCTAATTAATGCTTATATAATCTAAGATAAAGTTATCTGCATGACAAATGTTGAGAATATATTATTTGGCAAATCAGAACTACGCTATAACAATATTTTCACTTTTAAAACTGGCATGACCCTTGTTACTTTTCTTCAAGTAACTTCATTTCATAGAGTGCCTGTTGATGTTCAACATAGTTATAAATATTATTGGCTAAAGCATATTTAAATAACATTTTGGCACGCTCGTTGTCACCTTTACTTTGATAATACTTACCTAAGTAAAAATAGACTTCACAAAGGCGCTCGGCTAACTGCCGATTATTTTCAGCACCTTGTTGAAGGTTCTGCATTAATTTAGACTCACTTATTTTGTCTAAATAAAATGCAATAATATTGCCACTATAAATCGTTTTATCATTAATCAGATCATAACGTTTTTGTAGCTCATTTTGGGCAGCTCTATTGTTGATCTCCTTCTCAATCAGATAAAGCCATAAAATCCTGATAGGTTCATTCACATCATATTGATAAAACTGCAATGCATCGCGCTCAGCAGCTTGATAATGCCCTGTACGATATAACGCAATTGCACGATTTAAGTAAGCATAAGCATAAGTAGGATCAAGCTCTAACGTTGTATTAAACGATGTTAAAGCTTCATCAAAATTACCTTCTCTGAGCGCATAAGTCCCTAAAAAATTATAAACATCAGGGATTTCTGGATTAAAATTTAACAAATACGAAAAATCGCTTTGTGCAAAGGCTTTAAAACCTAATGAATCGTAAACAATACCACGCTCAAAGATAAGTTGCATTCGCGTTACAGTATCAAGATCTTTTCGTGATAACTGTTGGCTGATCTGAGCAATTTTTAATTCGTCATCATATGAAACCTGCTCAGGAACAGCCAGCAAAGGCTGAGAGTGAGAACAACCCGACAAAAGAATAACAGCTAGCAAAAAGCAGTATACAGTCCTCAGGCTGAATAATTTCACTTTTACCCCCTAGTGAAGTGAATCACAGTTTTATTCTGCTGTCGGAGCAACGTCTACTGCCGACTCAACAGCATCTTTCATGCTTAAACGGATTCTACCTTGGCGATCAATTTCGAGTACTTTCACATTCACTTCTTGACCTAATTTTAAATAATCAGCCACTTTTTCGACTCGATGATCAGCAATTTGAGAAACATGGACAAGTCCTTCTTTCCCACCAATAACAGATACGAAAGCACCAAAATCAACGATTCTAGTAACTTTTCCTGTATAAATTTTACCAATTTCGACATCAGCAACTAAATTAGTAATGCGTGCCATGGCATCCTTCGCTTTATTGCCATCTGAAGCTGCAATCTTGACTGTACCATCGTCAGTAATTTCAATAGTAGTCCCTGTTTCTTCAGTTAAAGCGCGAATAGTTGCCCCACCTTTACCGATAATATCGCGGATTTTATCAGGATTAACATTCATCGTATAAATACGCGGTGCAAATTCCGAAATTTCTTGGCGAGGTTTATTAATTGCTTGCTCCATTACACCTAAAATGTGTAAACGTGCACCTTTTGCTTGATTAAGCGCCACTTGCATAATTTCTTTAGTGATACCTTCAATTTTGATATCCATTTGTAATGCACTAACGCCTTCACGCGTACCTGCTACTTTAAAGTCCATATCACCAAGATGATCTTCATCACCAAGAATATCTGACAATACCACAAATTGATCGCCTTCTTTGACTAGGCCCATCGCAATACCAGCAACAGATGATTTAATTGGCACGCCAGCATCCATAAGCGCAAGTGAAGCACCACAAACAGAAGCCATTGAAGATGAACCATTTGATTCGGTAATTTCTGATACCACTCGGACAGTATATGGAAATTCTTCACGACTTGGCATTACTGCCGCAACGCCACGTTTAGCTAAGCGACCATGGCCGATTTCACGACGTTTTGGAGATCCAACCATACCTGTTTCGCCAACAGAATATGGAGGAAAATTGTAATGAAGTAAAAAACGTTCAGTATATTCACCCGTTAGTTCATCAATGATTTGTGCATCACGTTCTGTACCTAATGTTGCCGTGACTAATGCTTGGGTTTCGCCACGTGTAAACAGTGCACTACCATGTGTTCTTGGTAAAACACCCGTACGGATATCAAGTGCACGAATCATATCTTTTTCGCGACCATCAATACGAGGTTCACCCGCAATAACACGTTTACGAACAATTTGGCTTTCTAAATCGACGATAATATTAAGCACTTCGTTTTCATCAATTTCTTCATTTTGTTCTTTTAGTGCGGCTAATACTTCTTCTTTGATTAAATCGATTTGAGCATAACGCGCTTGTTTTTCGATTATACGATAAGCTTCACCTAAACGTTCTTTAGCGAGTTCAACAATGGCATTATATAGCACTTCGTTTTTAGCTGGTGCAACCCAATCCCATTTTTCGCAATTGGCTTTTTTTGCAAATTCATTAATATTATCAATAACAACTTGTTGTTGTTCATGACCAAATACCACCGCTGCTAACATTTGATCTTCAGTAAGTAAATCAGCTTCAGATTCAACCATTAATACTGCACTTTTAGTTCCAGCAACCACTAAATCTAAACGACTTGTAGCCAGTTCTTTTACAGATGGATTTAAGACAAATTCATCATTAATAAAGCCTACACGCGCAGCACCGATAGGGCCATGGAATGGCACACCTGATAAGCAAAGCGCAGCAGAAGCGCCAATCATAGCAACTAAGTCTGGGCTCACATCAGGATTTACTGAAACAACAGTTGCAATAATTTGGATTTCATTAACAAATCCTTCAGGGAATAATGGGCGAAGTGGACGGTCAATCAAACGTGCAATTAAGGTTTCGCCTTCACTTGGACGACCTTCTCGTTTAAAAAAACCACCGGGAATACGCCCTGCTGCATAGGTACGTTCTTGGTAATTAACTGTTAGCGGGAAGAAGTCTTGACCTTCTTTCACTTTTTTATTGGCAACAACGGTAACAAATACGGCGGTATCATCCATATTAACCATAACCGCAGCAGTTGCTTGACGAGCCATAATACCTGTTTCTAAAGTAACAGTATGACGACCATATTGGAATTTTTGATGAGTCGGATTAAACAAAATAATGTCCTCTTGTTATTTATTATGTTGAAGTTTGATATTTCGACAGGAAGCAGCATTATGCTGCACTTATTGATACTCTCTTCAACAATGTGGGGGTAAATTCAACAAAAAGATTATTTCACTGTCACGACTAATGACAAATCTATAAATTATAGAGCTCTCATTAGTCGCGCGAAACATGAGATACAATCTTTACTTTGTTGACTTACATAAAATATTAATTTTTTCGAGCTCTGTATTATATCAGAGTGTCAATTTTTCACAACGAAAAAGAGGCCTAAGCCTCTTTTCAAGTAGATGATGAATTAGCGACGTAAACCTAGCTTTTTAATTAATTGGCTATAACGTTCAATATCTTTACGACGTAAATAATCTAATAATTTACGACGGCTAGACACCATACGTAATAGACCGCGACGGCTATGGTGATCTTTTTTGTGCTCAGAAAAATGACCTTGTAAATCATTAATACGTGCAGTTAAAAGAGCAACTTGAACTTCAGTTGAACCTGTATCGTTAGTACCACGACCATATTCAGCAACGATTTTCGCTTTAGCTTCTACAGTTAGAGACATAATAAACCTCTTTAAATAAATATAAAATATAGAATGACCGATCTCTAATTCAGACATTCCTCAATATTCATATAGGAATATATGAACTGCGTAATTATACTGAAATTTGTTAAAATAGCAATTTGATTTACTTAGTTAACCACAGGATTTACTTAAGTTGAAAACCATATTCTTCTTGAATAAGTTTTTTTAATGCCTCAATATAATTTTGGGCTGATAGACTCAATTGAGCTTTTTGTGATGTGATCCAACCAATTAGGATTTTTTCATCTACATCTAAAGGTATTGATAAAATATCAGAACCATTTAAATCCGTACTTAACACCCCTGTACTAATGGTATAACCATTAAGTCCATGCAATAGATTAAACAAAGTTGCCCTATCACTCACATGAATACTTTTTTTATGGTAAACCGTACTTAAAATCTCTTCTGAAAAATAAAACGAATTATACTCCCCCTGCTCGAAAGAGAGATAAGGATAATCCTCTAAATCATCTAATGTTAATGACTTCATTCCCGCTAATGGATGATGAGTACTAATAAATACATGAGGATGCGCTTCAAAAAGTGGATTAAAGGTCAATCGATGTTCTTTTAGTAGTCGCAAAATTACCTTTTGGTTAAAATCAGTCAAATATAAGATGCCAACTTCGCTGCGTAAATTGGCGACGTCGGTGATAATATCATATGTTCTTGTTTCTCTGAGTGTAAACTCGTATTCATCCGTATGATTTTTTTTTATTAAATTAACAAAAGCATTGACCGCAAAAGCATAATGTTGGGTAGATATACTACATAGCTGCTTAGACGGTGCTTTTTTTGAATAGTGTTGTTCCAATAACTCAGCCTGATCTAAAACTTGTTTAGCATAACCTAAAAACTCAACACCATCGGTCGAAAGTGAAACGCCTTTGGAGGTACGTACAAAAATCTCAATACCAAATTCAGCTTCTAAATCTTTTACAGCCGTTGATAAGCTGGGTTGTGTAATGTACAAATTTTTAGCTGCCTCATTAATTGAGCCTGAACGTGCAATTTCTAAAATATAACGTAGTTGTTGAAGTTTCATAATATCAGTTAATGTCTTAACACAAACTATCTTGCTTAACACAAATATATACTAAATCATATTTAAGTGAAGTAAATAATTGTTATCGTTTTTATACTCAAACACATACTTTCCTGAAAGTTTTTAACAACGATTTTGTTGTGCTATTGTAAAATAGTGATGAAAAATAAATATTAATGATTAAAATGGTGAGCAATTAAAAGAAGTTTTCGTAAATTAATTTTATACTCATAAGCGTTGAAACAGTAATTAGCATTGGTCTGATTAATTTGCGACCTTTAGCAATGACCATCTTAGCACCAAGTCTTGCACCTATAAATTGACCAACTAACATGATAAGTCCAATTGACCATATCACTTCGCCACCAACAATAAAAAACAGTAAACCGGCTAAATTTGAAGTGAAGTTTAATACTTTGGTATGCGCTGTTGCTTTAGTTAAATTAAAGCCAGCCAGTGTAATATAGGCTAACGCATAAAATGAACCCGCGCCTGGCCCAAAAAATCCATCATAAAAACCAATTGCCAAAGCAGGTATTAGTGCAAATTGGATAAGTGAAAAGCGACTTTTACGATCGTTTTCACCAATGGTTGGAGAAAGCAAGAAATAAAGTCCCACGCCAATGGTTAAAATAGGCAGTAATAGCTTTAAAAAATCAGCTTGGACATGCATAACCGACAATGTTCCAACTGCCGATCCAACAAAAGCAAACATGATTGAACACTTTTGCTGCTTTAAGTCGACCATTCGCTGACGAATAAAATATAAACTAGCAGAAAATGAACCACCACAGCTTTGTAATTTATTAGTCGCCAAGGCACTAGCTGGCGGCAGTCCAACAGCAAGTAAAGCAGGCACAGTTAATAAACCACCACCACCTGCAATTGAATCAATAAAACCAGCTAAAATAGCAATAATAAACAGTAAGATAAGTATTTCACAACTCATAGCGAATTGACATCATTACATTGAGCTCGATAGCGAAGATAATGATCCATTAGCACTATAGCAACCATCGCTTCAGCGATGGGAACGGCTCGTATTCCTACACATGGATCATGTCGACCATGGGTCGATACTTCAACAGTTTCGCCATGGATATTAATTGATTGCCCTGCAATTTCAATGCTTGGTGTTGGCTTTAAGGCGATACTAGCTAATATCGTTTGTCCTGAGCTAATACCCCCTAAAATACCGCCAGCATGGTTAGATAAAAAACCTTGCTTAGTTATTTCATCTCGATTTTCACTGCCTCGTTTATTAACAACCGCATAACCATCACCAATTTCAACGCCTTTCACTGCATTAATACTCATTAACGCATGTGCAAGTTCAGCATCTAATTTGTCAAATACGGGTTCGCCAAGTCCTACAGGAACGTTTTCGGCAACAATACAGACTTTAGCACCAATTGAGTCACCCTCTTTTTTCAGTGTTCTGAGCAACTGATCAAGTGCCTCTAATTGGCTTTCGTCAGCGCAAAAAAATGGATTTTGTTCAACTTGTTGCCAATCTTTTAATTCACATTTTACATCGCCCATCTGAGCCAAATAACCACGAATGGTTATACCAAGCTTTTCTTGCAGATATTTTTTTGCAATCGCGCCAGCGGCAACACGCATGGCAGTTTCACGAGCAGAAGAACGACCGCCACCACGATAATCGCGTATGCCATATTTATTTTGATAAGTATAATCTGCATGGCTTGGTCTAAAGATATCTTTAATTTTGCTATAATCTTGAGAACGTTGATCGGTGTTTTCAATAAGTAATCCAATACTTGTACCTGTTGTCACACCCTCAAATACACCTGATAAGATTTTGACTCGATCGGCTTCTCGGCGTTGAGTAGTATAACGAGAAGATCCTGGCCTACGACGGTCAAGGTCATGTTGCATATCTGATTCAGTTAATGCAAGTCCTGGTGGAACGCCATCGACAATACACCCTAATGCTACGCCGTGTGATTCACCAAATGTGGATACTTTGAATAATTTTCCGATTGAGTTTCCAGCCATAATAAATTTATTCCAATTATTAAAGGTAGCTTATTTAAAACAGTAATGATATTGAATCAACTCTTCACGAGTGATCGCAAACACGCCCAGACCACCATGCTTAAATTCAATCCAATTAAATGGGACATCTGGATATTGTTGCTTTAGGCTAATCCAGCTATTGCCAACTTCACAGACTAATATGCCCGCAGGTGCTAAATAATCTATCGCATCTCGTAAAATTGTTTTTACCAAATCTAAACCATCAAAACCCGCCTCTAATGCTAATTTAGGTTCATATAAAAACTCATCTGGCAAATCACTCATATCTTCACTATCAACATAAGGTGGATTTGTGACAATGAGATCATATTGTTTTACAGGCACATCATTAAATAGATCTGACAAAATAGGGGTAACTCGAAAATCCATTTCGTGCATTTCAATATTTGTTTGTGCAATATCTAATGCTTCTAATGAAATATCGGTGATATCAACTTGAGCATCAGCAAACTCATAAGCACAAGCAATACCAATACAACCACTGCCTGTGCACAAATCTAAAATATTTTTAGGCTCAGCAAATATTAGCTGTTCAAAATGGTTATTGATGAGTTCACCAATAGGAGAACGAGGAATTAATACGCGCTCATCAACGTAAAAAGAATGGCCACAAAACCAAGCTTGATTAGTTAAATAAGGGGTTGGCACACGATCTTTAATTCGTTTTTGAATAACATCAAAAAGTTGATTTTTTTCATCATTAGTCAGATTTGCAGAATAAAATTCTGTAGGAATAAACAACGATAGCCCTAATGTTGCTAAAATGAGTTGTTTAGATTCATCAATAGGATTATCCGTACCATGTCCTAAAAAGACATCTGATAGATTAAGTTGCGATGCTGTCCAGCGTATAAAGTCCTGAACTGTGCGTAAGTTTTCCATAATGACTCCAAATGCTTTAGGAGAGGAAGGCGTTATTTGTCATTCTAGGCGACTGCCTGCAATGGGGTTTTGCTAGAGTAATCTTGACAGTATGCTTCTAACAACAATGTTGAACCTAATGTTCCACCCTTTAATGACTAACTATTTATGGCGGTGAGGAAGGGATTCGAACCCTTGATACGTTGCCGTATACACACTTTCCAGGCGTGCTCCTTCAACCACTCGGACACCTCACCTAATTATTAGAACCTGCTTTTTCAAGCAGGCTGCATACTATAATGATCACAAGATAATTAATCAAGCTTTTTTAATTCATACAAACAATAATACCAAATGTGGCTAAAACAGCGAGTATACCAACTGTTGTGATCAAAGCATATTTTATATCTGAACACATTTTATTATCTCCAATTATTTTTTATTATTAATTAGTCTTTTCGATTGGCAAATCAAACGAAATAATGTTGTTAATAGAACCATTACTTTCAATTTTTGGATATTTAGCCGCAAAATCAAGAAGTATCTCGATTGATTCATCTAAGTAAGCATCGGGTTGTTTATAATCCTTAGGTAAATCATCTAATTTAGTAATTGATGGTAAACCAGCTTTCTTTAGACGTTCATTCATTCTTGTTAAATCACGATCATCATTAGTTTTTTGTTCTGCTTCTCGTTTTTTCTTATTAAGCGAAACAATATATTGACGATCTTTTTTATCATTAAACCGCTTAATATCTTCATCAATATAGATAAATTCAGGATTTTTTGAAATCCTAGTCAAATGTTTCGCTTCTAAATCAGGTAACAACGGCTTAATATTGGCAAGAGTCAAATAATTAGCTGATGGTATTTTATCCCAAGGTAACGCATTGTCTAAGAACCGTTCACCTGTCTCATCAACATATTTCACTCTATTCATTTCAATATCTGGCTCAACACCTTTCAATTGTGTACTACCGCCATTAATACGGTAAAACTTCTGTATAGTGTATTGAGCACCGCCCAGTTCAGGCCAATTTGGATGTAACCTTGCATCAACTGGATAAGAAATGTTACGTGATGTTTGTACAGTTCCTTTACCATAAGTCGTTTCACCAACAATTAATGCACGTCCATAATCCTGCATAGCGGCAGAAAATATTTCTGATGCTGATGCACTATAGCGATTAATCATCACAACAAGTGGACCAGTATATTCGATACCTTTATTTTTATCATCATAAGTAATGACTTTTTGCAAATTATCTCGAACTTGAACAACAGGCCCGCTATCAATAAACAAACCAGTTAAAGTGATAACTTCCACTAATGAACCACCACCATTATCACGTAAATCAATAACCAAACCTTGTAAATTTTCTTTATTTGCTTTCGATAAAAGAGATTCTACTTTTTCGGTTAATCCCATGTAGAAACTCGGTATTTCAATAACCCCTACTTTACCGCGCTGATTATCAATGATCTTCAATTTCGCTTCACGATCTTCAAAATGAATTTTATCACGAGTAAGCTCGATGACTTTGGCCTTACTATTGTTACCTGCTGGTAAAATTTCTAACTTAACTACAGTCCCTTTTGGTCCACGAATTTTATCGACAATATCATCTAAACGCCAACCAATAACATCTTCAACGGCTGAATTGCTTTGACCTACGCCAATAATCTTATCCCCGACACTAAGTAGCTTACTTTTTTCAGCGGGCCCTCCTGTGACAAAAGACATAATCACGGTATAGTCGTCTTGCTGACTTAATGTTGCACCAATGCCTTCGAATGATAAACTCATTTCAGAGTCAAAATCGCGTTTTTTACGTGGCGCTAAGTAACTAGTATGGGGATCGATCTCTCTTGCAAATGCATTCATAAACACTTGGAAAGCATCTTCATTATTTGATTGCATTATCGTTTTCAAAACACGTTTGTAACGTTTAGTTAATATTTCTCGGATCTGTTTTTCATTTTTCCCTGATAAGGATAAACTGAGCTCGTCATATTTAACGCGTTTGTCCCAATAGGTATTGAGTTCAGCTTCAGAAGTCGGCCATGCAATTTCTTCACGATTGAAATCAACTTCATCATTGGCAGAAAAATCCATAGGACGCCGTAAAACTTCAAGAGCATATTGATAACGGTTATAGCGCTTTAGTAAAAAAAGATTATAGATGTCATAAGCCGTTTTTAGATCACCATCAATTAATTCCTGACCTAAAAACTCTTGTCTGTTTCGGAATTTATCAACATCACCTTGAATAAATATAGATTTATTCCCATCTAATAGTTTGAAATAGCGATCAAAAATCTGAGCAGAAAAAACGCCATCTAAGGCAAAATTGCGGTAATGTGATTGTGTAAAAAAATTGGTTACACGTTTAGCGACAACCTGATGAATCTCATCTTGCTTCAAAACGGGGATTTGTTCTTTAGCTTGTGGTTTTGCCTGAACGTTTTGGCTAACAATTCCGAAAACAAGACTAAGTGCAATAATACCTTTCAGTAATTTATTCATTCAAATTCTCTACTTATTGATAATGTGTTCAGGTTTAACCGTTAACTCCATACCTACACCAACCTTTACTTTAATTTGCTCTTTCTCAATATTAATAATTTGTACTTTTATAGGTTTATTGCCTACAATAACTTTAACAAAATCACCAATTTTTGGAGTTTTAGATTTTTTAAAAGGTGCACGTGTCGTTTTACGTTTTTCTTTTGCGCGTTCTTTAAAGCGCGCTTTAGCCTTTTCTTTGCTCTCTTTTAATTGTTGTTGAGCATGATCCATCTGTTCTTGGTTAATGACTTCATGAGGGTTGCCATCTAAGTCAACACGGTTAGCCCCTTCTTTTATACTATACAAGTAGCGCCAACTCATGGTGTATGCGCGCAATGCAGCACGAAGTTTAGTTTTACTAATTACGTCACTGTTATCCAGACGAGACAGGATATCTTGAAAAATACCAATTTTTAATGGTTTTGCTTCACCTTCAAGGGTAAAACAATTCGGGAATTGTTGAGCTAAATAAGCAATAATCTCTTTACTATTTGTTAATTGAAACTGACTTTCCATTATTATATTCCATAGCAACTAAATTTTACGGACGTTAAAGTATATCGCAGCTTATACAATAACACTAATCATCTTTTTTCTGTTTATTAATAAAAGTAATAAAATCTTTAATACCGTTTCGCATCAACCATGAGGAGACAATAGATTGTTCATCAGCGGATAACTGTTCAAATGCAGTTATCCAAAGTTGTAAAGGTTCGATCGGCGAAATGATATAGTTAGCACTTTCTTCTTCACTATATAATGCTTTTTTAACATTAAGTGGTAAGCTACCAATATGATATTCCAAAGCTTTACCTCGAACACCCGCTCTTTTTCGAGCAGTCCAATTTTCAGCTCTGGCTTTACGATTAACACCTTGTATCGTTGACGGCATCCCTGCAATACTTGATAGCTCTTTTGATGAAAACCACTCTTTCATTTTTACTATCCCATTTTAACACATTTAAGAAAAAGTTATAGAAATTAAAGAAACTTTGATACAATGAATAAGAAACGCATAATTATTAATAATTCAAGTTCAATTGCAAACTTACTCGTTTTAGTAACTTTGGAGCATAACATAGATATACAAGGTTATAAACTAAGAGGAAATAAAAAATGAAAAAAAAGTCTAAAGATTGGCATCCAGCAGACATTATCGCCGCCCTAAAAAAGAAGGATACAACCCTTGCAAAGCTATCGCGTCAATCAGGTTTAAGCTCATCAACACTCAGAAATGCATTAGTTAGACCATGGACGAAAGGAGAGATCATTATTGCCAAAGCATTAAATTTAGAACCCCATAAAATATGGCCTAGCCGTTATATCGATTCGAAAACAAAACAACCAATAAAGCGTGTAATACGAAAGAGCAAAGAATAAATTTTACAATAAGCTGTAGGCAAGAAATGAATTTAAACAAAAAAATAGAAAATATGGAAACATATAGAAACAAAAATCGTTGTTTCCATGTTTCTAGCTTAATAACAATTTTACTATAATTGAATATCAGTTAATTTTTCCCATAAATATAAATATTTCTTCATCTTGAACGTTGCCAAACATGTGCTATTATTAGCGATTATTAATAAAAGTATTATCATCTCAGGCAACAATATAATGAAAAATGTAACAAAATACCTTATCGCATTATTTTCAATTGTAATATTATCAAGCTGTTCACAAAAGAATTTTGTAGAACAAGGAACTCCGTTAACTAAAGAAAAAGTAAAAAATATAGTCGAAGGTTCAACGACTGAAGACCAAATCATTAGTCTATTTGGCAAACCAACAAGCCAAGAGGAACTTAATTCAAATGAAACACAATGGACTTATCAGTACACGAAAAAGAGTTCAACCAGCCATATGTTAATTGGTGAAACTCAATACGATATTGTTGAAGGAAAACTCGATATTATTATCTCTAAAGGTGTGGTAACTTGGTTTAATTATGACGAACACCAAAAACAGAAAAAGTGGTAATTCAAATTATCCAGTGTTATAGCACATCGTCAAGGTGTGCTCATCGCTTAATGTCTCGTCTTTATTGAACATTCTTACCTTAAAAAATGTTTAAACTTCATTCAACTATTCTCTACAGGATATACAAATTCTAGACAAAATCGTGCATTAGGTTATACTCATCAAAGAAATTAACCAGACAATCGCTGCTTTGTTGCGGTCCTTTTATTAAAGGAGACAAACAGAGGGGAGGAAAGTCCGGGCTCCATAGGGCAGAGTGCCAGGTAACGCCTGGGGTTTTTTTGCGAGAGCGAAAATTCACGACTAGTGCAACAGAAAGTAAACCGCCGATGGCTTATTTTATAAGATCAGGTAAGGGTGAAAGGGTGTGGTAAGAGCACACCGCGCAACTGGTAACAGTTGTGGCACGGTAAACTCCACTCGGAGCAAGGTCAAATAGGGATTCATTGGCGCGGCCCGCGTTGAATCCGGGTAGACTGCTTGAGCTAATGCGTGAGCATTAGCCTAGAGGAATGATTGTCCACGACAGAACCCGGCTTATCGGTTAATTTCACTTTCTATTTTTTATTGTGATTTGATGTAGCTTTAGATTGTTTTTTATTACTTATCGAACGTTTGACCGCAAGAAAAACTGAAAATAGCAATCCTAATACCAATAAAAAAACAGGTATTAACATTAACAAAGACATAATTTGCTTTTCGTACTCTTTGAAAATTGGCGATAATCCAAATAAATAACCTAAGGTCACAATCAAGAAAATCCATAGTGTTGCACTGATCAAATTATAGATATGGAATTTTCGACTATGTAATCCTGATAATCCTGCCATCATTGGTAATAATGTACGTACAAAAGCAATAAATCGTCCAATAAATAGCGCCTGTAATCCATACTTATGGAATAATACTTCAGATTTATGATGATATTTTTCAGGTATATGCGCCATCCAACCTTGTACAAGCTTAGTATTGCCAAGCCACAAACCTTGTGCATAACCTAACCAAGTTCCTAAAGCTGCGCCAGCAATTAAAATAAGATTAATTAGACCAAAATGAAATACATTTTGACTAATTAACACACCTGTTAAGAATAATAGGCTGTCTCCAGGCAAAAAAGCTGCGGGTAAGACGCCATTTTCTAAAAGGATAATAACAAACAACATACCATATAGTGCCCATAGCACATTAGGATTTGAAAGCGTTGCAATATCCAAATTAACAAACGCATGATAAAGTGTCATTATTGTTTCCATCTATTCTAAAATCCCATTGATGTATTTTTATTAGTGGTTAATGGTACCACCAACGGTTAAATTATTCACTTTCAAAGTGGGTTGCCCAACCCCAACAGGCACACTTTGACCTGCTTTACCACAAATACCTACACCTGAATCAAGTTCAAGGTCGTTACCCACCATTGATACTTGTTGCATAGTTTCAATACCTGAACCAATTAGCGTTGCGCCTTTTACTGGCGTTGTTATTTTGCCTTTTTCAATCAAATAAGCTTCTGAGGCTGAAAAAACAAACTTACCGGAAGTGATATCAACTTGCCCACCAGAAAAATTCGGTGCATAAAGCCCGTAATCAACACTGCTAATGATATCGTCAAAAGAAGAACTACCCGCCAACATATAGGTGTTTGTCATTCTTGGCATAGGTAAGCAAGCATACCCTTCACGACGCCCATTGCCCGTTGAATGTGTATTCATCAATTTTGCGTTGAGTTTATCAAATAGATATCCTTTTAGGATACCATTTTCAATAAGGACTGTTTTTTGACTTGGTGTTCCCTCATCATCAATTGAAATTGAACCACGCCGATTTTCGATCGTACCATCATCGACAATAGTACAAACTTCTGAGGTGACTTTTTCACCCATTTTTCCAGAAAATACTGAGCTATTTTTACGGTTAAAATCGCCTTCTAAACCATGGCCTACAGCTTCATGTAACAAAACACCTGGCCAACCTGCACCTAAAACAACTGGCATTGAGCCAGCGGGTGCCGCTTTAGCTGAAAGGGAAACGAGTGCTTGGCGTACAGCCTCTCGCGTGTAACTATCCGCATAACTTTCTGATGTTTTAGGATTAATCGTTAAGAAATATTCATACCCAAATCGTCCTCCTCCGCCACTACTGCCACGCTCGCGTTTACCCTCTTTTTCAACCAAAACTGAAACTGACAAACGAACCAAAGGACGAATATCGGCACATAGTGTACCATCCGTTGCTGCAATTAAAATGTCTTCGTAACTACCCGTTAAGCTAGCTGATACTTCAATAACGCTTGGATCAATTGAGCGCGCTAACTTATCAACTTGCTGCAACAACGCTATTTTCTGCTCTTGAAAAAACGAATTGATCGGATTTATTGATGGATAGATTGATACTGCTTGAGTAGATTTAAATGGCGTGACAGCGATAGGGGTTTGTAGTTTAGTGATAGAATTTGCAGCTAATACACTTTGTTCTAAACGTGCCAATGAAAGCTGATCAGTATAGGCAAAGCCCGTTTTTTCACCCACAACAGCCCTAACACCAACGCCTTGATCACGATGAAACGAGGCATTTTTTATAATACCGTCTTCAAGTAACCAACTTTCATAATAACCAGATAAGAAATATAAATCACCAAAATCAATTCGCCTTGAACTTAGCATATCAAGCAAATGCAGAAGATCTTGTTGGCTTAGATTGTTTGAATTGAGCAATCGTTCACTCACTTGAGTTAGTATCATAAATTCCTTAAATTTTAATTGTGGATGCTAGCTTTTTTGATGTTCGATTAAAAAACTCGAACATAATGATTGTTTAGCTTTCATCATTTTTATACTCAAACGCATAGTTTCCTGAAACTTTTTTACAAAATAGTGCTTATTACATTAACACCACGTCGTATTGTTCTTGAATATAAAGTGGTTCAACTTTTACTTCAACACGTTTGCCTACAAATACCTCAACTTCGGCTAAAGCATGAGACTCATCATGAGTTAAAGCATTAGCCACAGCGGCTGAGGCATAAACTAAAAAGTATTCAGAGTGATGCGCTTTATAAATACGAACTATTTCACGTAAAATTTCGTTGCAAACTGTTTCTACCGATTTGACCATACCACGGCCTTTACATGCTGGACATTCCTGACACAAAATATGCCCGATACTTTCGCGTGTTCGTTTGCGAGTCATTTCGACCAAACCTAAAGTCGAAAATAAATTAACAGTCGTTCTGGCTCTATCTTTAGATAAAGAATCTTGCAACGATTGTAACACCCGCTCTCGATGCAGCTCCTCTTGCATGTCAATAAAGTCGATAATAATAATACCACCTAAATTACGTAATCGTAACTGGCGTGCAATAGCAATGGTTGCTTCAATATTAGTATTAAAAATCGTTTCTTCTAAATTTCGATGACCAACAAATGCACCGGTATTAATATCAATTGTTGTCATGGCTTCGGTTTGATCAATAATTAAATATCCGCCTGATTTCAATTTAACTTTACGATCTAATGCTCTTTGTATCTCGTTTTCTGTATCATAAAGATCGAATATCGGTATATTACCACGATAATGTGATAATTTACTGGTCACTTCGGGCATAAATTCTTGCGTAAACTCAATCAGTAAATCATACGTTAACTTCGAGTCGACCAAAATTCGTTCAATCGGATCACCAACAAAATCACGTAATACACGCTGTGATAATGCCAATTCACCATAAACTAGATTTTTACTTACTGGACGAGCCATACGCTGTTGAATTTTAGTCCAAAGTCGTTTTAAAAAATTGGCATCTTGCTCTAACTCATGCGCGCTCGCACCCTCGGCTGCCGTTCTAACAATAAAGCCACCTTCGCATGTCACATATTGCTGAACAATATTTTTTAACCTTTCCCGTTCTTGTTCACTTTCTATGCGTTGCGACGTTGCCACATGTGCAGAATTTGGTCCAGGCATTAATACTAAATAACGCGACGGCAAAGTAATATCGGTTGTCAGTCTAGCGCCTTTGGTTCCTAGTGGATCTTTAACCACTTGCACCATTAAGTCCTGTCCTTGACGAACAAGTTCAGAGATATCTTTTACTTGAAATTGTTCTTGTTCAGAATCAGATACACACTCAGTATGAGGCATAATATCTGATGCATGTAAAAAAGCCGCTTTCTCAAGCCCAATGTCTACAAAGGCAGCTTGCATACCTGGCAAAATACGAATCACTTTACCTTTATAGATATTTCCAACAATACCACGCCTAGATTCGCGATCAACATGGATTTCTTGCAATACACCATCTTCTATATAGGCAACTCGTGTTTCAGATGGCGTCACATTCATTAATAGTTCAACAGACATAAGATTTCCTTTTAATTGATAGCAAAGCTTCGCCTTATTAGCCGCAATAATAGATAAATGACAATCCATAATAAGCCATCAATACAGCTTGATAGTAAAATTAATGGTGATATTGTTATTGTATGATAAATACTAACTTGGAATAAAAATACCAGTAAATTGTAACATACCGAAACACCAAAGATGATAAACGATTGTTGCCATAACGCTAAATTGCGTATTACTTGGAATTTAAAAATAATTAAATAAGCAATAAATGAATAAATAAAAGCATGGATCCCCAAAATCGAACCAGTACACAGATCCATCATAGCGCCAAATACAAAAGCGGTGCCAATCCCAACCCGATGAGGAAGAGCAATCAGCCAATAAGCAAAAATGAGGATCAGCAAATCGGGTTTAAACATATTATATAATGGCGACCATGGAATAATTTGTAAACATAAGCCAATGAATAGCGTTATCCAAATAATTAATATTCGATTACGACCCCTCATGTTTTACTCCTTGATTTCCCCACAATAACAATAAATAACGCAGCCGTTTCAAATCAGCGGTTGGTGTAGCTGAAATAATAGGGGTTGAATCGGTAATATCAAGTTTTACTGAACTGACTATGGCTACTGGATATCCCTCAGGGAAACGACCATCAAGTCCTGAGGTAACTAAAACATCACCGACTTTTATATCAACATTATTAGGCAAAAATTCTAACGTTAAATCATTACTACACCCATTACCTACAGCAACCATACCAATATCATTTCTCAATACTTGTACTGGAATGGCATGTTGATAATCACACACTAAAATTGCGCGACTTGTTGATTGCGCGGTTTCATAAATTTGTCCGACTATTCCTTTCTCATCGACAACAGGTTGCCCAACATAAACGCCATCTTGTTTGCCTTTATTGACAACAAATTGATAAACATACGGATCAGTATCTGCTAGCAATACTTGCGCAGCCATTTTATGCTCATCATGCCTTAATGGGGAACCAAGTAATTCACGAAGTCTACTATTTTCATGTTTTAAGTGCTCAAGTAATAATAGATCGTTTTTTTGTTGCAATAACTCTGCATGCAATTTTGCGTTTTCATTTATTAGGCTTTCTCGCGTTTTTGACATCTCGTAAAGCGAATCAAACGAAGATCTTGGCGCATTCGAAACATGATAAAGAGGCGAAATAATGGTATCGAGATAATAACGAACTTCTTTAAATGGGCGATAATTGACATCTAATACAATTAGAGCCAAGGCTAACGCTAGAGAAGTAAATAATTGCACACTGAGAGGTGAACGTTTAGAAAAAAGTAATTTCATTGTCCAGTACTTACCTGTTTTATGCTCAAGATCTAATTATTTCAAGATATGACTCCGCCGACAAAGTCGGCGGAAGAAAATATGAGATGTTTACTGACTAATTGTTTCATCAATATGAAACTAATTTACTTAACAATAAGGCAGCAATTACTCTTCACTAAATAGATCGCCACCATGCATGTCTACCATATCTAGTGCTTTGCCACCACCTCTTGCAACACATGTTAATGGATCTTCAGCCACGACAACATGAATACCGGTTTCAGCTGATAATAATTTATCAATATTACGTAATAAAGCACCACCGCCAGTTAAAACCATACCATGTTCTGAAATATCAGAAGCAAGTTCAGGAGGACACTGTTCTAATGCAACTTTGACCGCACTAACAATTCCACTTAATGGTTCTTGCAGGGCTTCTAAAATTTCGTTAGAGTTTAAAGTAAAGCTACGCGGAACACCTTCAGCAAGGTTACGTCCACGGACTTCTATTTCAAGCACTTCATCACCAGGATAAGCACTACCAATAAAATGTTTGATTTTTTCGGCTGTTGCTTCACCAATTAAGGCACCATAATTACGACGAACATAGTTAATAATCGCTTCATCAAAGCGGTCACCACCAATACGTGCAGATGCAGAATAAACAACACCATTTAATGAAATAACAGCAACCTCTGTAGTACCACCACCAATATCAACGACCATTGAACCTGTCGGTGCAGATACTGGTAAATCAGCACCAATAGCCGCTGCCATTGGTTCTTCAATTAAATATACTTCGCGCGCACCTGCGCCTAATGCTGACTCACGAATAGCACGACGCTCAACTTGTGTAGCGCCAACAGGTACACAAACAAGAACACGGGGGCTTGGTCTTAAAAAACTATGGCTATGAACTTGGCGAATAAAATACTGTAACATTTTTTCAGTGACAGAAAAGTCGGCAATAACGCCATCTTTCATTGGTCTAATAGCAGCAATATTACCAGGCGTTCGCCCTAACATCAGTTTCGCAGCTTGCCCAACAGCAGCAACACTTTTGGGTGTGCCAGTGCGATGATCTTGGCGGATCGCTACAACCGAAGGTTCGTTTAATACAATACCTTGTCCTTTTACATAAATAAGTGTGTTTGCTGTACCTAAATCGATCGATAAATCATTTGAAAACAAGCCGCGAACTTTTTTGAACATAATAAAAACTCTTCCTAGAATAAATCTTGTTTAAGTATATTTTAGTATTTAAAAACAAACCATGGAATCAAAAATATATATTTTCAGCTTTATCCAAGCTAAATAAGATATTATTTGACCTTTCCAAACCATAGCCAAACCCAATAGTAACTCACTTTCATTATTGTATCGCAATTATAAAATAATACCTAGAAAATAGTATAACAAGTGTTTGTAAAGGAGATATATAATGACAAATTCAGTTTTACAGTGTATTCTTCCGCGTTAATGTTGAGTTACAACCTTATTATCGGCGAAAACAACACTGTTAGCCATTAATAAGGATGCATTAAAATCATTGTTACTTATATCAAATAAACACGGTGTAATTCATGGATATACGCAAAATTAAAAAATTAATTGAATTAGTTGAAGAGTCAGGTATTTCTGAACTTGAAATTTCTGAAGGTGAGGAATCAGTTCGAATTAGTCGTTCTGCTCCTACTACAAACTATTCGGCGCCAGTACAAAATATTCAAATTCCTCAACCCGCTCCTGTCGTTGTAGCTCCAACAGCTCAAACTGAAGTTGTAACAGAGACTATTGTAACTGATGGCACAACAATCAAATCCCCAATGGTTGGAACTTTTTATCGTACACCAAGTCCAGAATCAAAAGCTTTTGTTGAAGTTGGTCAAACAGTAAATGTTGGCGATGTACTTTGCATCGTTGAAGCGATGAAAATGATGAACCAAATCGAGTCAGAAAAAGCTGGTACAATAAAAGCCATCTTGGTTGAAAATGGTCAACCAGTTGAATTTGATCAGCCACTATTCATTATTGAATAATCTGAATTTATTAATGACTATACGATTAAGAGATTGAATATGCTTGATAAAATTCTTATTGCGAATCGTGGAGAAATAGCTCTACGTATATTACGAGCATGTAAAGAACTTGGAATTAAAACTGTTGCAGTTCATTCTACGGCAGATAAAGATTTAAAACATGTATTACTAGCAGATGAAACCGTCTGTATTGGCTCAGCAGCTTCCGTAAAAAGTTACCTTAATGTGCCAGCACTAATTTCAGCTGCTGAAGTAACCGGTGCTGCTGCTATTCACCCAGGATATGGATTCTTATCTGAAAATGCAGACTTTGCAGAGCAAGTTGAGCGTTCAGGCTTTATTTTTGTTGGTCCAAAACCCGATACCATCCGTTTAATGGGCGATAAAGTATCGGCGATTCATGCCATGAAAAAAGCCGGTGTGCCTTGTGTGCCGGGTTCAGATGGACCACTAGGTAGTGATATTGAAGCCAATAAACAAATCGCTAAACAAATTGGCTATCCTGTGATTATTAAAGCTTCTGGTGGCGGTGGTGGTCGCGGTATGCGTATTGTTCGGGAAGAAAAGGATCTTGAACAATCCATCAAAATGACCAAATTGGAAGCCAAAACAGCTTTCAATAATGATATGGTTTACATGGAAAAATTCCTTGAGAACCCACGTCATATCGAAATTCAAGTACTTTCTGATGGTCAAGGTCATGCTGTTTATTTAGGTGAACGAGATTGCTCAATGCAAAGACGTCATCAAAAAGTGGTAGAAGAAGCACCTGCACTTGGCATCACACCTAAAATGCGTAAATTCATTGGTGAGCGTTGCGTTAATGCATGTATTGAGATCGGCTATCGTGGTGCAGGTACTTTCGAATTCTTATTTGAAAATGGCGAGTTTTATTTCATTGAAATGAATACCCGTATTCAAGTAGAGCATCCGGTTACTGAAATGGTAACTGGTGTTGATTTAATAAGAGAGCAAATTTTGATCGCAGCTGGCAAGCCACTGTCAATTAAACAAAGTGATATTGCCATTAAAGGTCACGCGATTGAATGCCGAATTAACGCTGAAGATCCCAAAACCTTTATGCCATCACCAGGAAAAATTACCCGTTTTCATGCGCCAGGTGGCTTTGGTATTCGTTGGGAATCACATATCTATGCTGGTTATACTGTCCCGCCTTACTATGACTCAATGATTGGTAAATTAATTGCTTATGGAGAAACACGCGAAGTTGCCATTGCGCGGATGAAAAATGCCTTAGCAGAGCTAGTGATTGATGGCATCAAAACCAATATTGATCTTCATATTGAAATCATGAATGATGAAGGCTTCCAAAAAGGTGGTACCAATATTCATTATTTAGAAAAGAAATTAGGCATTTATGAGTAACAAAATAATCCCTATCTATTAGGGATTATTGCTATATTTAAGTATCAATAAGGTATGGGTAGATATAAATGAAAAATTGGAAAAAAAGCGCTGAAGAAATTTTAACCATGGGACCTGTTGTTCCGGTTATTGTGATTGAACGTATTGAAGATGCGGTACCGCTAGCCAAAGCGCTCATTGCTGGTGGAGTAAAAGTACTGGAAGTGACGTTACGAACAGCTTGCGCAATTGACGCAATAAAGAAAATCATCAAAGAAGTTCCTGAAGCTGTGGTTGGTGCAGGAACAGTGACAACTGTTGAACAACTAAAACAAGTCACCGAAGCTGGCGTTGAATTTGTCATTACTCCTGGTATTACTGACGCTATTTTAAAAGCTGCGGTTGAAGGTCCTATCCCTGTTATTCCTGGTATTGCAACTATTTCTGAACTATTAACAGCACAAGAATATGGTCTAACGGCACTAAAATTCTTCCCAGCTGAAATCAATGGTGGCGTTGCAGCATTAAAAGCTTTTGCTGGCCCTTGTGGATATATGAAGTTCTGTCCTACGGGGGGAGTAAACCCGAAAAACTATCGCGATTACCTTGCGCTTGATAATGTACTTTGTGTCGGTGGCACTTGGTTTATTCCAACCGATGCAATTGCAAAAGGGGATTTTGCTAAAATTACGGAAATGGCAAAACAAGCCGTTGCTGGTGCACAATAACTGCTATTATTCCGCCGATATAATATCGGCGGTTAACTATTCGTTGTCGATGCTTCTTAACCCTCGCCCACTTTCAATAAGTCGCCATGCAATTACATACAGTACGGTAACAAACAAAATCAGCATTGAAAACGTTATCCATAACGACACGTCTGTCACGCCCAAAAATCCATAACGAAAACCGTTAATCATATAAACGATTGGATTAATTTTTGAAATCCACTGCCAAAAGTCTGGTAACATAGCAATGGAATAGAAAACACTTCCAAGATAAGTTAATGGTGTTAATACAAATGTTGGAATAATGCTTATATCATCAAATGTCTTGGCAAATACCGCATTTAATAAACCAGCTAATGAAAACAGAATTGAGGTCAATAGTAATGTACAAACAACAAATAACCAAGAATGCACTTCATAACGAACAAAAAATAGTGATACGATCGTCACTAAAATACCAGTTAAAATACCACGCATCACGCCACCACCAACATACCCCAAAATAAGAATATGCGTTGGTACAGGTGCGACCAATAACTCTTCAATGTTACGTTGAAATTTAGCGCTAAAAAAGGATGAACAAACATTGGTATAAGAATTGGTAATAACTGACATCATAATTAATCCCGGCACAATAAATGCCATATAGCTAAATCCCCCCATCTCACCAACACGAGAGCCAATTAAATTACCAAAGATAATAAAATAAAGAGACATGGTAATAACGGGCGGAATTAGCGTTTGAACCCAGATCCTTAAAAATCGTGTCACTTCTTTACGCCAAATGCTTTTTAAGGCAATCCAATATAAATTATTCATCAAATATCACCTTTTTGCTTGGTATCATTGTGCAATAGATCAACAAATAACTCTTCTAACCGATTTGCTTTATTTCGTACGCTGATCACTTTAATATTTTGTTGATTTAATTGTTCAAATAATTGGTTTAATCCATGTTGCTTATCTACTTGCACTTCTAACATGCCGAGCTCCACATCAGAATAACTGTAGCCTTGTAATTTAATTGGCTCAGATGTAGGGACATAATCAATAACAATTGTTTCAGATTGGCTTTTCGCCAATAGATCACGCATGGATGAGTTAGCTATCAATTGACCATGCTGAATGATACCAATATTTCGACATAGCATTTCGGCTTCTTCTAAATAATGGGTGGTTAAAATAATTGTGATACCTTGCCGATTGATTTCACGTAAAAAATCCCACATAGAACGGCGTAATTCAATATCAACACCTGCGGTTGGTTCATCAAGGATTAATAATTTAGGCTCATGCACAAGCGCTCTGGCTATCATTAATCGCCTTTTCATGCCACCGGATAACATGCTAGCTCGACTGTGGCGTTTGTCCCATAAATCTAAAATTCGCAAATACTTTTCAGCACGCTCTAATGCAAGCTTTCTGGGCAATCCATAATAACCACCTTGATTAGTAACTATTTGTAGTACTTCTTCAAATTGATTAAAATTAAATTCTTGTGGCACAAGCCCTAATTGTCTTTTAGCATTGACAACATCTTTATCTAAATCATAACCAAAAATTTTAACTTGTCCCGCTGTTTTGGTGACTAATGAGCTAATAATGCCTATGGTTGTTGACTTCCCAGCACCATTAGGCCCCAATAAGGCATAAAAATCGCCAGCTTGTACAGTTAAATCGATACCTTTTAATGCTTCTATACCATCTTTATAAATTTTTTTGAGTGATATTAGCTCAAGTGCAGGAATTGATGGCATAAATATATCCTAAGTGAATCAATTGCTATTTGAATAATATGATATCATGTTAAATCAATTGACAATAAAATCAATCAATGTAAAGGTCTTTTTAATTTTATTTATATCAATGCGAATAAATTATCATTGTAAGATCATAGCGCATATTATTATTGGTTGGGCACAAACAGTGTAGTTTTAATTTTCAAGCTGTGTGCCTTTATCGTTGAAGGAATAAATAGCATGTTTAAAATTGGGTTAGTTTCAGTATCAGATAGAGCTTCAAGTGGCGTTTACCAAGATGAAGGCATTCCATCATTAGTTTCATGGTTACAAACCGCATTGAAAACGCCTTTTGTAACCGAAAATCGTATTATTCCCGATGAGCAAGCTATCATTGAACAAACATTATGTGAGCTTGTTGATAATCTACATTGCCATTTAATTTTAACCACCGGAGGCACTGGTCCTGCAATTAGAGACGTAACACCTGATGCGACACTCGCCATCTCTGATCGGGTGATGCCGGGATATGGAGAGCAAATGCGTCAAATCAGCTTACATTTTGTACCAACCGCAATTTTATCAAGACAAGTTGGTGTTATTCGCAAAAAATGTTTGATCATAAACCTACCAGGCAGACCAAAATCAATAAAAGAAACCCTTGAGGGAGTTAAAGATAACCAAGGCAATGTCATTGTTAGTGGCATTTTTGCTAGCATCCCCTATTGTATACAACTATTAGAAGGACCTTACATTGAAACCCATGAACAAGTTATAAAGTCTTTTCGCCCTAAAGATGCAATAAAACCAACTCTTTAATTTTATGCCAATTTAACTCATAATTATCTATAACGAAATTATTATTCATGCTATCTAAAATTGCTGGCGTTATTTTAATTTGAATAGCAAGCAAATTTTATTATAAGTATTATGACTGCATATATTGGCACACTATCAGTAACAAATTAAAAACCAAGGAACATTATGAAACAAGCCGATCTCACTAAAACATTTAAAGAGATACTTCGTCAAGAGAAGTTTAGTTCACAAGTAGAAATCGTACAAGCGCTACAAGAACAAGGTTTTGATAACATCAATCAATCCAAAGTTTCGCGTATGCTAACCAAATTTGGTGCAGTGAGAACCCGCAATGCAAAATCCGAAATGGTCTATTGTTTACCTGCAGAAATAAGTGTGCCTACAACGAGTAGTCCATTAAAAAATTTAGTGATTGATATTGATTTCAATAGTTCAATGGTGGTGATAAGAACCAGCCCTGGTGCCGCTCAACTCATTGCTCGATTACTTGACTCAATTGGTAAATCAGAAGGCATTTTAGGTTCAATTGCGGGCGATGACACTATATTTAGTACACCTACTAAAGAATATACAGTAAAAAAATTATATCAAACCATTATTGAATTGTTTGAACGTGAGTTATAGGTTTTTCCATTTCCCCTATTGCTAGCAAATAATTTTAACATTTAAACTATTGACACAATTAACAAAATCGTTAATCCTATATAACGCTGATTTCGTAACTGAAGTTGCAAAAACGAAGAGGCGCATTACTCAGGTAAATCATTTTAGGGACTGGAACCACGAATAAATGATCGAGGGGATGTAATGCCGAGGTTTGATTGCCAATCCAGAAGCGATCAAATCGACTGCAAGGGCTGAATCCCTTGGGTTGTCACCTTAACAGGTGGAGCGCTTCATGGTCTGTATTTTTTAATTGTAAATAGGACACACCCGCTCTAACTCTGTTAAAAATAAAAATTTTTAATATGAGGAATTTATGGAAACATCATTTGTAATTGCTAAATTTGGTGGTACTAGTGTTGCCGATTATCCTTCAATGGTAAATAGTGCCAATATTGTAATAGCTAATCCTAACGTAAAAGTTGTGGTACTATCGGCATCTGCTGGCGTAACAAATTTACTAGTCGCATTAGCAGAAGGACGTGATGCCGATGTTCGAACTCAACATATTGCCAAAATCCAATCAATCCAATACAACATCTTAGAACAATTACCTGAAAATCCCGAACTACGAACTGAAATTGACAAAATCATTGCTAATATAGCCTCTTTGTCTGAAGCCGCAAGTTTAGCTACATCACCAGCATTAACTGATGAGCTAGTTAGTCACGGTGAAATTATGTCTTCAAAACTGTTTGTTGAAATATTGAAAGAAAAACAAAAAAATGCCATATGGTTTGACGTCCGTAAAGTTATGCGCACCGATGATAAATTTGGTAAAGCCACACCTAAAATTGAAGATATTAAACAGCTTTGCTGTGCACATTTAAAATCACTAAACGATCGTAGCGTCATTGTAACACAAGGATTTATCGGTAGTGAAAGTTCTGGTAAAACGACCACCTTAGGCCGTGGAGGAAGCGATTATACCGCAGCGTTATTAGGTGAAGCATTGAATGCCACTCAAATTGACATTTGGACTGATGTTGCAGGGATTTATACTAACGATCCGCGCATTACACCTGCGGCTAAACGCATTGATGAGATATCTTTTGCTGAAGCAACCGAAATGGCAACGTTTGGCGCGAAGGTACTACACCCAGCAACACTAGTCCCAGCTGTGCGTAGTAATATCCCGGTTTTTGTTGGTTCAAGTAAAGCGCCTCAAGAAGGAGGAACCATTGTTTACAACACTAATAGCATTACATCTAAATTACCCGTATTTAGAGCGTTAGCCCTGCGTCGCAAGCAAACATTATTAACACTTACTAGTTTAAATATGCTGCATGCACAAGGTTTTTTAGCTAATGTGTTTACGATATTAGCCAAACATAATATTTCGGTTGATTTAGTCACAACCTCTGAAGTCAGTATCGCATTAACTATTGATACTACAGGCACTAACACTAACGGCAACAGTTTATTAACAAAAGCATTATTTGATGAACTGTCAACAATGTGTCATGTCACAGTTGAAGAAGACTTAGCACTAATTGCTATTATTGGCAATAACCTAACATCAACACAAGGTATAGCAAAAGAGGTGTTTGGTGTATTAGATGATTTTATTATTAGACTTTGCTGTTATGGGGCAAGTACTCACAATCTTTGCCTATTAGCAAAAAGCAATGACGCAGAATCCATTATTAAAATTCTACATAACACAATTTTTGAACAATAATGTTATAAGGGAGATTTAATCTCCCTTATACTTAGCGCTAATTATCAGCTTATCTTTTTTAATATATGTTAAGAGAACGAAAACAGGGCAAAACATTATTAACTTTTATTATCCATAATTATAAAATGTAAAATGATTTATGCATTCACAATATTTTATTGGTATAGTGAGTTTTTAAATTAAATCCCTATTTTCTTTAGTAGTATTAGTTATTAATATATTTTGCATATTATTTATGACTCTTAATTAATCGATTAAAACTATTTCATTGAACATTATCTTCTGTTAGATTTTTTAATTAATTTAAGTAAACTAAAGTTAATTTCAATCACAAGAGGAAATTATCATGGGTATTATAAGTTGGATAATTCTAGGATTAATTGCCGGCTGGATTGCCAAGTTTTTTATGCCACTAGGAAGTGTAGGAGTATTTAAAACTATTTTATTAGGCATTGCAGGTGCCTTAGTAGGCGGCTATATTAGCACCTTCTTTGGTTGGGGTAGTGTGACTGGATTTAACTTCCCTAGTTTGTTAATTTCAGTACTTGGTTCGATTATACTCATTTATATCTATCGTCACATAAAAAAATAATTTGTTCCTGTTAAATTGGCGGGTTTCCCGCCAATTTAAATACACTTCATGCTTAATATTTCTAGATATATCATCCTTATCTCCATTTGTAGTGATTGCCTTACTTGCGTTGTTTCCCCCCTAACTTGAGCAACGACTGTAATAAATACTTACAAAAACGAAACTAATACGAAAAGACCTGGTGAGGCATTAAATAACATAATACCTATTGAATATAAAACACTAAAACAGGCAGCGTAATTTTCTATATCAGTTTTGTACTCACTATGAGGTATTTCCCCAGTGGTTCACTTCTTAGGTTATATTTTTGTAAAAAATATTCAGGATTCTATACCGTTTCGTGATTAATTGAGAATCTGCAGTACCTATCGTTTAAAACATGAGATAACTATCGTATCAATCAAAAATTCACAAACTCCGCCTGCCCTCTAACAAATAGGAAAGATAAAAACACGATATGCATTTTAATGAAGATATGGCATAATCAGAAAATAGTTGGCGATGCAAAAGGTAGAAAAGATTTATTCACTAAATAAAGCAATTTTGGGAAAAACGCCTTATGCGTTATTAAAGAATTATTCCACACATAAAGTGTAAAAAAACTGAGCGACTTACAATATATTATTTTTAATTAAATCCATTATATTGAACACCAGCATCTATTAGATTTTTTAATTTAGTAAACTAATTATAATTTCAATAACCAAAGGAATTTATTATGAAAATTATAAGTTTGATAATTGCTCTAGGATTAGTTGCTGGCTTTATTGCCAAGTTTTTTATGCCACTAGGACGTATTGGTATAATTAAAACGACTTTATTAGGCTTGACAGGAGCCTTAATGGGCGAGTGTATTAGCTCCTTATTTGGCTGGGGTAGTATAACAGGTTTTAACTTTCCTAGTTTGTTAATTTCAGTACTTGGGGCGATTATGCTCATTTATTTCTATCGAATTTAAAACAATAATGCGTTTTAAGCTTATATTTTTACTTTCAGATATATCTTCTTTATCCTCATTTATTAAGGCACATACCAAAACGATAAACCAAAAGCTATTATTTTGGTTTATGCATATTCACACTATTTCTTTACAAAGTTTAGAATAAGTAATTTCGCCATATCCAGATTTTTGTTATATTATTTAACAAAATCCATTAATTTTAACCTGTAGATAATAATGTTAAAAATATTCAATACATTAACCCGCGAGAAAGAAACATTTCAACCTATTACCCCTAATAAAGTTGGGCTTTATGTTTGTGGAGTAACCATTTACGATCTTTGCCATATTGGTCACGGGCGTACTTTTGTTGCATTTGATGTTGTCACACGTTATTTACGTTTTTTAGGTTATGATTTAACTTATGTGCGTAATATTACTGATGTTGATGACAAAATCATCAAGCGTGCACTCGAAAATGGCGAAAGTTGTGATCAACTTACTGATCGAATGCTTCAAGAAATGTATGCAGATTTTGATGCACTTAATATAAAACGCCCGGATATAGAACCACGTGCTACTCATCACATGCCACAAATTATCCAATTAGTTGAAGAATTAATTGTCAAAAATCATGCCTATATTGCCGATAATGGCGATGTGATGTTTTCAGTAGACAGTGATCCAAATTATGGTATTTTATCGCGACAAAATTTAGAACAGCTACAAGCCGGTGCGCGTGTTGATGTAGTTGATGTTAAACGTAATCCAATGGATTTTGTGTTATGGAAAATGTCAAAACCGAATGAACCAAGTTGGGATTCGCCATGGGGTAAAGGTCGCCCAGGTTGGCACATTGAATGTTCGGCGATGAATAGTTATCAGTTAGGTAATCACTTCGATATTCATGGTGGTGGTTCTGATTTAATGTTTCCACATCATGAAAATGAAATTGCCCAATCAACCTGTGCGCATGATGGTCAATATGTCAATTATTGGATGCATTCAGGCATGGTTATGATAGACCAAGAAAAAATGTCAAAATCACTTAATAATTTTTTCACAATTCGCGATGTACTAAAACATTATGATGCCGAAACAGTGCGTTACTTTTTACTATCAGGTCATTATCGTAGCCAACTCAATTATAGCGAAGAAAATTTAAAGCAAGCGAGAATAGCACTAGAGAGACTCTATACAGCCCTACGAGGCACTGATCCAACTCATCCACACATGACGCCTGATAGCAATTATTATCGTCAATTTTGTGATGCAATGGATGATGACTTTAATACGCCAGAAGCTTATTCAACTCTTTTTGATTTAGCTCGTGAAATTAATAAAGCCAAAGCTGATAATAATATGTCACTTGCTAATGAATTAGCTGCTGAATTACGTTATTTATCCGCTGTACTTGGATTATTAGAGCAAGATCCCATTAAATTTTTACAAGGTGATCAGCAAGATGATGTTGATGTTGCATTAGTTGAGGCATTAATAAAACAACGCAACGAAGCCAGAGTAAGTAAAAATTGGGCACAAGCCGACGAAGCTCGCGACAAATTAAATGCAATGAATATTGTGCTTGAAGATGGCGCGAATGGAACAACATGGCGCAAAAAAAGTTAATATTCTCAAAATCGAAATTTTGATGAATAAATAAAATAACGCACTAAACAGTGTCAATTAAAAATAACACCCACAATTCTGTGGGTGTTTCTATTTGTGATCATCGTAACGTTTTATCAATCGAAGTTAAAATACCACGCAAAATATTCAGTTCCTGTTGTTCAATGCGTGCGCGAGTAAACAATCGTCGCAAACGTCCCATAATTTGCCCCGGATGGTTGGCATTAATAAAGCCTGTGTGTAATAAAGTTTGTTCTAAATGCTGGTAAAAACGCTCTATATCGGCATCAATAGGAAATTCAGTTTCGGACAGATTCGCATTTGTTTGCTCTAATATGTTATTTTCAAGATTTAACATTGACATACGAATTTCATAACACAAAACTTGCACCGACATGGCAAGGTTTAAAGAACTATAATCAGGATTAGCAGGAATGCCAACATGATAATGGCACTTTTGCAATTCTCCATTGGTTAAACCGACTCGCTCGCGACCAAAGACCAAAGCAACCTGAGCGCTGGCATTAGTTGCTTCTTGAATAATCTTATCACCACATGTTTTTGGGGTTAAGTGTGGCCATTGCAAACTACGAGAGCGGGCGCTAGTGCCAATCACTAAAGTACAGTCGGCAATCGCTTGTTCAAGTGACGAAAAAATTTGCGCGTTTTTAATAATATCACTCGCACCTGCCGCTAACGAAATCGATTGAGAATCGGGCTTGATGACTGGATTAACTAAACAAAGATTCGTTAATCCCATGGTTTTCATTGCTCTTGCAGCAGAGCCCATATTACCTGTATGAGATGTTTCAACCAAAACAATCTTTACATTATCTAAATAACTCACATTATCCTCATTCATTGAAAATATCTTATAACGCATAATAAACTAAATACTTATTGACACAGTATATAGTAAAATCAGTTTCAGCCCCACTGTTATGCAATAGCTAATTAATAGAATCTATTTTTAAATTAAATTCACAAAAATGTGATCAATAATAAATATCTTATTGACGAGAATAAAATAATTTGCCAATGTAGTAATAACAACATTTAAAAATGTTAGATTTATTGATAAAAAACGGAGGTCAACTATGGCTTTAAGTATTACCAGTAAACAAATGGATATTACCCCTGCAATTCGTAGCTACCTAGAAGATAAGTTTTCGAAGTTAGATAAATGGAGAGCACAGCTAATCAATCCTCATTTTATTTTATCCAAAGAACCAGATGGATTTATTGTTGATGCAACAATTGCTACTAAAGGAACGCCATTAGTTGCGTCTGCTAAACATATTGATATGTATGCCGCAATTAATGATCTTATTGATAAACTAGAAAAACAACTCAATAAACTGCAACATAAAGGCGAAGCTCGTCGGGCATTTAATAGCATAAAAGAAGCCATACCAGAAGGGGAATAATTCCCCTTTTATACAGTAAATCACAATAACCGTGATATTAAATATAAGTATGTTCGGATAAAACGATAACAATACTCATTCTCAATTTAGAAAATATAGTATTATGGGCTCACACAGACATCGCCGACTTTATCATATTGGTCTTTTTCGATTACTCTAGTGGTATATGCCGAGCAATTAACGTTACCAAACATTGAGTTAGCAAATAGTATTTCAGAACCAGATAGGCAGATGTTATTCGACTGGGTAACCCAATATCCATGATTCAAGAAAGCGTTGTTAGGGGTATCAGTAATATAGCCCCACTCATTAAGTATCCCGCCAACCCAGCGATTACTATCACGATAACTTAAACGCCTTTGGTAACTGTTAACATTTCTGCCCGGTATACCTCCTGTCCAACCATCCCCATTTGCATTAGTTAAATCATTCGCATCAGGAACTCGATAGCCATTACCTAAATTACGACAAAATTTTTGAATATCGTCATAAGTGCGACTTCGTTGAATCGGAATTATATACCAACGCTCTATTTTGAAACTGTATAACAATTCTAAATGGGTACTATCTGCATAAATATTAAATAATGAAGGGGTAAATGCCTTATTATTTGAGCTTATATCCGGTCCATTTAGTTCTATCTTTAATGCTGCTTCACCTAAAGGTGTGTCTCGCCAACCTGTTGTACTCTTGCTTAATGATAATGTCACACCCATACCATTTGTTGCACTCACCTTTGTACCATTTGCAGCTATAACTTGTTCTGGGGTTATATTTTTTAAGAGTAAAAAGAAATACAATTTGTTTGCTCCCGTAGTCGGGAAGTTCTTTGTTGTGTCACTCACATCGGCGACTTTAAACCCTTTTTGACCATTCCATAAATCTGGCGATTCATCTCCAGCAGAAAACAATAAATTGGGCTGAGCAAAAGCAACGGAAGGACATGGCTTATCCATATTAGGAACAACAATATGATAGGTATAACGATCACCTATAAAGGTATTGCTCTTTGGCTGACCATACTTCGTTGATATACTAACGTTTGTTGCCGTTAGTGTCAGTTTATAAGGTGCGCTACACGCGCTTAATGTTGCTTTTTGGTGATTTTTGACTTGTGTTGTAATGTCTTGACCTTTTTTGTCTTGCCATTGGATCATCAAGCTCCCCGTTGCACTTATTTCAACATCACCATCGTCATCTTTCCCGTAATTATACGGTGAATTAACCAATTTATTTAACTCAATGCTAGGATAACTTGCCACTGGCACCATTGTTTGTATATCAGCAAACGTTGTGGTACTTGGTAACTCAATAGGATTGCTTGCGCTTGACGTATCTATCGTCGCATTAGGATAAAGCGCACTATTTACCCCAGGTGGAATATAATGCCCATTAGGTAACGTTATTCCTAATAGTCCTTCAGCACTATTTATTTTAGTTTCCCCACCATCCAAGCTTAAGTACGGAGCGCTTCCATTTACCACATTTGCTGTCGCTGCCGATAATGCATTCGCATTATTAACGAATAACATAGGATAAATAACAATCAATAGAATTAAACGTAAATTGCAACATTTTGACAATGACAAAGTACATTCAACTAACTTAGTTACTACATAGGAGCGATAATTAAAATAAGAAGCTAACCATGTAAAAAGAGAAGCATTTTTTGAAATTAATTTTTGTGGGTGATCAAGAAATGTGTTTGATTCCTTCATTTTATAATTACCTATTCCTTTTGATAATTCTTAACTTATTTTCAATTTTCTAGAATAAAATTCTATAGGTGCCTTTTTTATCTATTTTTCCATGCAAATAATAAGAACTGTGCAAATTAGCATATAGAACTTGCATTATAAATAAAAAACAATTGTTTGAAAGTAAAAAACTAGATTTTTGTTAAGATTTGTAAATATATTGTACAAACGCTACACGTTTATACCAAAGACTTGAGATAGATTTTTTGAATATATTATAATGACCTAAAAATCTTGGTAATTTAGACACTTTTATATCATGATAATAAACAGAAAATAAAAACTTTTGTTATATCGAGTCCACAGTAGGTATATCTTTATTCTATCATAAAAATAGACTTTGATGGTGTCTTTATTTTTTTGCTTGTTATAATACAAACTATCTTTTTTTAAATATCTAATGAAAATGACAGCAAACCCTTTATTACCTTTACGAGATAAGATTAATGAGCTAGATAAAACGTTGTTAGAACTTATTGCTGAACGACGCAAACTCTCAACACAAGTAATTCATACTAAAATTGATGCGAACATTCCGGTGCGCGATATGGAGCGTGAGCGTTCACTGATAAGATCCTTAATCAATCAAGGCAAAAACTATCATCTTGATGATGTATTTATTAAACGCTTATATCAATTAATTATCGAAGATTCAGTACTATTACAACAAAAAATATTACAAGAAAAGCTTAATCACGGCACTAGTGCCACTGCCAAAGTTGCCTTTTTAGGTCCCAAAGGATCTTATTCACATTCAGCTGCTCGCCGCTATGCTAGCGCTCACTTAGATGAAATGATTGAATTAGGCTGTTCAACCTTTAAAGATATTTTTGAACAAGTCGAAAATGGTGCGGTAGATTATGGCATTTTACCAATAGAAAATTCTAGCTCAGGCTCGATTAATGAGGTTTATGATTTATTGCAAAAAACCAATTTGCACATTATTGGTGAGCTTTCTTTACCTATCGATCATTGCGTTCTCGCTATACCAAATTCACAACTTGAGCAAATTAATACTATTTATAGTCATCCACAACCATTCCAGCAATGCAGTAACTTCCTAGAAAACTACCCTCATTGGAAGATTGTATATTGCGACAGTACCTCATCAGCAATGGAAACTGTTGTTAAATTAAATCAACCTAATGTTGCAGCAATGGGTAATAAAGATGGCGGTGAATTATATGGACTGCAAGTCCTTGAACATAACTTTGCTAATCAAAAAGAAAACATTACGCGTTTTATTGTGTTGGCACGCCAGCCGATTGAGGTTTCGGATCAAATTCCAGCTAAAACCACAATTTTAATGAAGACTGGTCAACAAGCAGGTGCTTTAGTTGATGCCCTATTAGTATTACGTAATCATAATATTGTCATGACTAAACTTGAGTCGCGTCCAATTCATGGTACACCATGGGAAGAAATGTTTTATATTGATTTGCAAGGCAACATCCATTCTTATGAAATGCAAACAGCACTCAAAGAACTAGCATCAATGACGCTATATACTAAGTTGCTCGGATGCTATCCAAGTGATTCAATTGTTCCGGTAATGTAATGACTATGGCAATGCAACATTTTTCACAAGCGGTACTTAACTGGTATGAACAGTACGGTAGAAAATCGCTACCTTGGCAAATCGAAAAAAGCCCTTATCATGTTTGGTTATCAGAAGTCATGTTGCAACAAACTCAAGTTGCAACTGTTATCCCTTACTTTAACCGTTTTATTGAACGGTTCCCCAAGGTAACTGACCTAGCAAAAGCTTCAATAGATGATGTATTGCATCTTTGGACAGGTCTTGGCTATTATGCAAGGGCACGTAACTTACATAAAGCAGCCCAAATGATTGCTGAAAAGTTTAATGGTGAATTCCCAACACAATTTGACGATGTCATTGCACTACCCGGCATAGGGCGTTCAACTGCTGGGGCAATTTTATCACTTTCACAAAATCAGCATTATCCCATTTTAGATGGCAATGTAAAACGTGTTTTAACCCGATATTTTGCAGTTGAAGGCTGGCCTGGTATTAAAACTGTTGAAAATAATCTCTGGCAATTGAGTGAGCAAGTTACACCAAAAAATGATGTTGCAAAATTTAATCAAGCCATGATGGATATTGGAGCAACGGTTTGTACTCGCTCTAAACCTAAATGCACTTTATGTCCTTTACATAATCATTGTCTTGCCTATAAAACTGAAAATTGGCAACAATACCCAACCAAAAAACCTAAAAATACTATTCCTGAAAAAATAGCTTATTTTTTAATGCTTGAATATAACCAAACTATTTGGCTCGAAAAAAGACCTGCGTCTGGCATTTGGGGAGGCCTATATTGTTTACCTCAGTTTTCAAGTAAACAAGCGTTAACTGACTGGTTAAAAAAATACGGAATTGAAACAACAAAACCAAAGCAACTCATTGCCTTTCGCCACACATTTAGCCATTTTCACTTAGATATTATTCCTATCCATTGTGTTATCACTAAATATAAAAAATGTTGGGATGAATCTTGTGGCTATTGGTATAACCTTAAAGCTGACAATGCCAAAATAGGACTAGCAACGCCTATTTATAACTTATTAAAACAAATGACTTACTAACGCTTCTTTATCAGTATCTAGGTTATTTTTCGTATATAATCACCGATTATTTTTAACGATATTCTGTTATGCAAAGCAAACCACATCAAAGTTTATCTAGCTACTTAGTCTTTTTAATGGCATTTGCTATCGGTATTACTATTGCCAGCAATTATTATGCGCAGCCGCTATTACATTCGATTACACATGATCTGCATATAAAAGTAGAAAATGCAGGATCAATCATTATGGCTGCGCAATTTAGTTATGCTGTTGGCTTACTTTTTATCGCACCACTTGGCGATAAATTGGAGCGTAAAAGGCTGATTATTATTTTAATGATATTATCCACTTGTGGACTTATGGTAAGCGCATTATCTCAAAATATAGGCATGCTTATAATAGGCACAGCTATGACAGGGCTATTTTCAACGGTGGCTCAAGTTTTAATTCCTTTTGCCGCTACGCTATCAAAACCAGAGCATCGTGGTAAAATTGTGGGCATGTTAATGAGCGGTATGCTACTAGGTATTTTATTAGGTAGAACCTTTGCTGGCATCATTTCAACAATTGCTGATTGGCATGACGTGTATTGGATTGCAACAGGTATGATGACCATTGTGACGCTATTACTCTGGATTTCTCTACCTAGTTACCGTAGTGATATTAACATTAATTATTTTAAGCTGTTATGGTCGATTGCTTTATTATATAAACAAGAACCAACGCTTAGAATTCGTTCACTATTAGCCATTATATCATTTGCACTATTTTCACTATTATGGACACCGCTTGCCTTTTTGTTAACTAATGCACCATACCACTATTCTGATTTTATTATTGGCTTATTTGGACTTGCTGGTGTGGCTGGGGCAATGGGATCACCAATAGTAGGAAAATTGTCAGACAAAGGCAAAGGTTTTATTGCAACCACTATTGGGTTATGCTTATTACTGTTATCTTGGTTGCCACTCTCGTTAGCCCAATATTCAATTTATGCCTTAATTATTGGCGTGATTTTATTAGATTTTGCCGTACAAGTTACCCACGTCTCAAGTATGAATGCCATTTATCAAATTAGGCCCGAAGCACGCAGCCGAATGAATACGGGTTATATGGTATGTTATTTTATTGGCGGAATGCTAGGATCTGTGGGTTCGACCTATTTATTTAGTCATTACGGATGGATAGCGATAATCATTGCAAGCACGTCTTTGGCAATATTAGGTATCATTTGCTGGCTTTTTTATACTAAAACGCATTCCTATTAGAAACTTTTTGACAAAAATCACAGTAATAAAATGTCAACCTAGATCAAATATGCATAGCATATTTGATCAATTGTTTTTTTAATAATGAGCTATGATTAATAGCATTCATACCAATGGTTCTTAATGTCTTTTTCAGCACATTATCACCACTAAACATATCTTGAATAGTTCGCATGGCTGTTAACATAACTAACGTATCTTTACGACGGTTAAACTCAAATGACTTCAAATTATTTACAAGTCCAATATCTTTTTGTGTATCAATTAATTGTTTAATGGTCGAAACTAATAAAGCGGAGTCTTGAAACCCTAAATTGACACCTTGTCCTGCTAAAGGATGAATCGTGTGCGCAGCATCACCAATAAGTACTAGGCGATGTTTAACAAATTGTTTTGCAAAACGCGCTTTTAATGGAAATACCATGCGCGGGTTAATTAATTTGCATTTGCCTACTTTATCGCCTGTTAACGCTGATAATTGATTTGAAAATTCAGATTCACAAAGCGAAGTCAAAATTGCTGCATTATCAGGTTTAGTCGACCAAACTAAGCAACTTTTATATTCATCCCAAAGAGGAAGAAAAGCGATAATCCCATTGGGATAAAATACTTGTCTAGCACAAGATTGATGTGGATACTCAGTTTCAACAGTTGTAATAACAGCATGATGAATATAATCGCGTTCAAAAACAGAAATATTTTCGCATCTACGCACCCAAGAATGAGCACCATCTGCACCTACCATTAATTTAGATTGTAAAACAGTTTTATCAGCAAGCGTCAAAAAGGCAAAGTCATCATTAAATGTACAATCAATGGCTTCACAACTAAAAATATTGATATTGGAGCAATTTAAAGCATATTGGTAAAGATAATGAGAAATGACATTATTTTCGATTATATATCCAAGGTTAGGATAATCATAATCTTTGGCATGAGCAGACAAATGAGCTTGACCATATTTTTCCCATACACCTATTTCGCTAAACTCTTGTACACGTTGACTTGCGCACAAATCATCCCATATACCGATTTGCGAAAAATACCGTTGACTTGCGCCATTAATAGCTGAAGCTCTAATACCAACATCTTCATATGACAAGGATACATGCTGATGAATTTTAGTATCTATAATTGCAATGTTTAGAGCATATTGACTAAGTGCGCACGCCGTTGCTAAACCAACTAACCCACCACCAACAATTGCTACATCAAAATGAGTATTCATACCTATAAGTACAACTATTTATTATCTAACTTATCATCATTTTTCGATTCAACTTCGTCATCATTCATCGCCTTTTTAAAGCCTTTTAATGCTGAACCCAGATCCGAACCTAAATTACGTAATTTTTTAGTGCCAAATAATAAAATAACTACGGCCAAAAACACTAAAAGGTGTGGAATGCTAAAAGACATAATCAAATCCTCTCAATAAATATAACGCTCTATTTAGGGTGGGCTTTAAAATAGATTTTATAAAGTGCTCATTATACTCTTTTTATGACGTGATTTCATGAATAGTTAAAGAATAAAAAAAGACCTGTATAAAATTATACAGGCCAACATGAAATATAAGGAATATAAGGAAAGAAAACAATGAAAAATCCTTACCCTGCTTATTATCCATTTTTTTTCGCTTTAGTCAACGTTTTTATTTGTTTTCTAGCTTATTTAACAATTTCACAAAAAATAAGCAAATCCAATAAAAACATGAGTATAACTAAAATTTAACCACTAAAATTCACCTGATAAACATCAAATTTAATAAAAAAAACATTTACAAAACATTAAAATAAGTAAATTTCACAGAAAAATACAAGAATTCGAGCAGAAAAAACAAAAAACAATCGTTTTTTTTAACAACACGATAACTCTTATATTAAAAAACGAAAAACAACATAAAATCGAATATATAAAATTAAAAAAGCACAATTAACATAGAATAAAAACCATTGAATTGATTTTATTTACTATTTTCATATACAAAATCACAAAAAAATGCACTATAATTAATGAATTTATGCGAGAAATAATGGATCAAAGATGAATTCAATTAAAAATAATAATGTTAAAACTTTCAAAGATAGATTACACAGCTCAATGCAAGGTTTATCTGTTTCTGCATTCGCGAAAAAATGCGATATGTCAGAAACAGTAATTAGAGATTACCTATCTGGTAAAACGTACCCATCGCTTACCCGTTTAGAAGTCATTGCTGAAAAATGTAATGTTTCTTTTAATTGGCTGGCCACTGGGCATAGGTTAGAATTTGTAGATTCTAAAAATGAAGAAGATGTTTACAACGAAAATATTTATCGAATCCCTGTTTATAAAAAACAATTACCAACCAAAGAAGAAGCGCAAAAGGAACGTTTTGTTAGAGAAACACCACCATTAATGAACTATCCTATTATTGAGGGTTGGGCTAAGCATCGCGGTTTAGATGCTAAAAAATTAATTATATACTGGGCAAAAGGCGATTTAATGTCACCAGAAATAGAAAACAATAACGGGCTAATTTTAAACACTGAAATAACTGATATTGTTGATGGTGCAATATACCTAATTGAATATGAAGATATTACCTTTTTAAGAAAAGTACGTTTAACACTCGATGGGTGGTTATTAATTTGTAATAATAGCCAACATCCAACTATTGAAGTTTCCAAGATAGATTTTCATAAATACCATATTGTTGGGCGAGTGGTGCTTATTATTAAAGACATTTTTTAAAACAACTAATCGCTATATATTAACTTTCAAGATATAATCAAAAAACGAGGAAATATAAAACAGTTTATTTCCTCACTAACTTCTTTGATATTGATAAATTTATAAATAACAAGTGCATAGCTAAGTAATACTTATTTAAATTTCATATAAAATTTGAGTGTAAAAACAATTTATAGCTATTTGCACTCACCCCATTTTTCTATATCATTGACAATATAATCAAAGAAAACCTTATTATTAATTAGGTCTAAATATGTATCAATTCTTCGAAAAATTGGTGTCATCTTATCCGACAGATGAACCAGAGCCTATGGCTAAAAACTTTTTTAGTTTCATATGGCAATCAACTAAAGGAACTCGTTTATTTCTACTATTATTAATTATTTTTAGTGCATTAGGTGGAGCTTTTGAAGCCTTTTTATACGCAGCCCTTGGTAAAGTCATTGATTGGCTTGCAGTTGTTGAACCTAGCCAATTTTGGCAACAAGAAAAAACAACATTAGTCTTATTAGCCTTAATCATCTTCGCAAGTACCATTATCATTGGACTACAAACGATTATTAAACATCAGTGCCTAGCAGGGAATTTTCCAATGCGAATGCGCTGGAATCTACATCGACTAGTACTTAATCAAAGTATGCGCTTTTTTCAAGATGAATTTGCCGGAAGAATATCAGCAAAAGTCATGCAAACTGCACTAGCAGTTCGTGATACTTGCTTTTTAGTGGCGGATATTTTTATCTATGTCCTAATTTCGTTTATTACTATGGCAACAATCATCGGCCAATTAGATATTTGGTTATTAATGCCATTTATGTGTTGGTGTCTGACTTATGGCATTGCTATGTATTATTTTATTCCCCGATTAAGTAAGGTGGCTAGTATGCAGGCTGATGCTCGTTCTACAATGACAGGACGAGTAACCGATGCCTATACTAACATTATGACAGTAAAACTATTTTCTCATGCAGGCAATGAGGCAAAATATGCTAAAGAATCAATGGATGAGTTTTTAGTGACTGTTAATAAACAGATGCGTCTAGTCAGTAGTTTTGAAATTGTTAATCACTTATTGTCTATTTCGTTAGTACTAAGTACCACAGGCGTTGCACTGTGGTTATGGACCGATCAATTAATTGGCGTTGGTGCAATTGCAACAACAACAGCCGTTGCACTTCGTTTAAATGGTTTTTCGCATTGGATCATGTGGGAAATAGCTGCCCTATTTGAAAATATTGGGGTTGTTAAAGACGGTATTAATACTTTTTCAGCAACTAAAACGGTTGTTGATCACCCCAATGCAACATCACTTAATGTTACTCAAGGAAAAATCGAATTTAAACACATTTATTTTTCCTATGACAAAAAACAGAGTCATTCAGTCATTGAAAATTTAGATTTAACAATTAAATCTGGTGAAAAAATAGGATTAGTTGGTCGTTCAGGGGCAGGTAAATCAACACTTATTAATTTATTGCTTCGCTTTTACGATTTACAAAGTGGCAAGATTGTTATTGATGATCAAGATATTACCGCTGTGAGTCAAGAAAGCCTGCGAGCACAAATTGGCATGGTGACACAAGATACTTCTTTATTGCATCGAACAGTACGAGAAAACTTGCTCTATGGTAATAATCACGCAACTGAAGAACAAATGATTGAAGCTGCCCAAAAAGCACATGCTGATACCTTTATTCAAACGCTAATTGATGCAAAAGGTAGAACTGGGTATGACGCATTTGTTGGTGAGCGAGGCATAAAATTATCTGGTGGGCAAAGACAGCGTATTGCAATTGCTCGCGTCATTCTTAAAAATGCCCCTATTTTATTATTAGATGAAGCAACAAGTGCGCTGGATTCTGAAATTGAACAAGCCATTCAAGAAAGCCTATACACTTTAATGGAAGGTAAAACCGTTATTGCCATTGCTCACCGGTTATCAACCATTGCAGCAATGGATAGATTAGTCGTTATAGATCAAGGTAAAATCATCGAGCAAGGAACTCACCAAGAATTACTGATGAAAAACGGACTGTACGCCCAGCTATGGAAACATCAAAGCGGTGGATTTTTAGCGGCTAATATTTAATTTTATTAGTAAATAAGTTTTAGGACACATACTCATTTTCGATAAAACTTATGTGTCCTTATTACTAACTTATTAATTAATAAAATTTTTATAAAATTCTGATTCAAATCGCATAATTGCACTATTTTTTGGCTCATTTTGTCTATCGGCGTGGTAACCCGATATTAACTGCACAAAAGCCACATATCTGCCATCAGACTTTTGGATAAATCCAGCTAAATTATAGCATCCTTGAATATAACCAGTTTTGGCTCGTATTGTCTCTTTAAAAGGCGCTTGATTAAAACTCTTACGATTTTGTAACGTACCATCAACCCCAGCAATTGGTAACATTTCAATAATCCTTAATTGCGTATTATGGGCAGCAATGTATTGCAAAATTTCCATTAATTTGTCAGCACTCACCAAGTTTAATCGAGATAATCCAGAACCATCAGCAATAACTAGGTTCTCAAGATTAATACCTGCTTTTTTGCGTAAAATTTGCTTAACAGCATCACCACCATTACGCCACGTACCTTGAACATGATAATAATGAGCACCTAACGTTCTAAAAATAGCATCTGCATATAAATTGTTCGATTTTTTAAGCATCACGGTTAACAGATCAGAAAGAGGTGCTGATTGATTAGAAGCTAGCAAAGACAACTGTTCACTAGTTCTCTGATTGCGTTCAAAGAGTGATCCGGTATAAGTGATTTGTTGTTGCTTAAGTTCATTTTTAAAGATAGTAGAAAAATATTCAACACCATCAATTACCGCAAATTTTAACGGCGTTTTATCCGAACTTGAGGCAATGCATCCTGATAGATAATAACGATTTTTACCTGAATAGGTAACATCTAATTCACAATACTTATCATTGAGATCTTTACTGTTTTTTGCGATCGTTTTCACATCACCTGTCACGACAACAGGAATATTTGATGACTTAGAAATAGAGGCCTTCGCGCCTACTTTACCTGGGGTCACTGTTGCATAGAAACAATTATCATCAATAATCACTGCTGATGGTGGAGCATTGTAACACGCTGTTAGATTATTCCATGACCATCCCTGAGCTTTGTCATGACTTGTAAATATTGAAGTATCGAGAATCACATTTCCTACAATTTTTTCAATACCTTTTTGACGTAGCTCCGCAATCATATTTTTTAATTGCGCGCGAGTAAAAGTAGGATCGCCACTAAACTGAATAATCAGATCACCATTTAACTGTCTATTACTAACCGTGCCACTAGTTTGCATGCGCGTTATAAACCTGAAATCACGCCCTAATTCGAGCTCAGCAGCCAAAGCGGTTATTACTTTCTGAGTGCTGGCAGGTTGTTTAAACTGATCACTTTTATATTTTGCTAATGTCTTAGGATTACTTCCTACAGACTGAATCAAAACGGATAAATCACTTCCTTTAGGTAAAGAAGATACGTAAGGTTCCACTGATTGTGCATGTAATAACCCTGAAAAAAGAGGAAGAAGAAAGAAAATAATTACCCTAAATTTTATCATGAATGTTGGCTCAGAAAGTGATTAAATTAAAACAGTTAAACAAGACCTGCAAATATAACTTTTTTTGATTTAGCTAGCAATATATACTCAATCACTTTTATAATTATGATCTATTTAATGATTCAACATAATAAGAAACAAAACTCACTCCATATAGCATTTAATACTAGGTAATATAATTATGATTCAAGACTCATTAGGCTTTCCAATAGAAACTATATTGGTATTTATTGGACTAGCCCTAGCCGCAATTATTATTGATTTATATGCTCACCATAACGATAAACCAATTAGTTTAAGCAATGCCATTATTTGGTCACTATTTTGGATAATAGTTGCCCTAGGGTTTGCACTCTATTTGTACCTTCATCATGGCAGTACTATAGCCAGCTTATTTATTACAGGTTATGTCCTTGAAAAAGCATTATCGGTCGATAATTTGTTTGTGATTATGGCTATTTTTTCGTGGTTTGCGGTACCCAATAATTATCGTCATCGCTTACTTTATTGGGGAGTTATTGGTGCTATTATATTTCGCGCCATATTTGTCGTAATTGGTACAGGTTTGTTATATTTGGGTCCTTGGATGGAATTTGTATTTTCAATCTTAGTTGCTTGCACAGGAATTATGATGTTGAAAAATAAAGATAAAGACCAAGATATCAAAGATTACTCAAATCACTTTGCATTTCGCATTGCCAAACGTATTTTTCCATCTTATCCCAAAATTGTCGGCCACCACTTTTTATTATCTCAAAAACAACTTGATACAGAACTTACTAAATCTGAAAACAAAAATTTAGTTGATAAAATACCTAAAAGCAAGTTTTATGCTACACCGCTATTTTTATGTATTATTGTAATTGAACTCAGTGACGTTATGTTTGCCTTTGATTCTGTTCCTGCGGTAATTGCTGTCAGCCAAGAACCACTAATCGTCTATAGTGCCATGATCTTTGCTATTTTAGGTCTTAGAACGATGTACTTTATTTTACAAGCCATGAAACAGTACTTAGTTCATCTTGGTAAGGCGGTTATCTGCTTACTCTTTTTTATTGCCGGAAAATTAGCTTTAAATGCAAGCAATCATTTATTGGGATATGGTATTGATATCGATCCAACTACAAGTCTTTATATCGTTTTAGGCATACTTGCTTTGGGTATTATTGCCAGTATTATCTGGCCAGAAAAAAGTAAAGCTCAATAAATGCAATAATGATATGGCAGGATTTCCTGCCATTTTGAGTTTAGATTCATTGGCGTTTTAAAGAGCGAATAAAATAGCTCACACCTAAAATAACAAACCAAATAGGGGTTGCTACTAACGCTTGGCGGGTATCAGCCTCAAAAGTAAGTAACACAATCACGAAAGCAAAAAACGCTAAACAGACACCGCACATCAAAATCCCACCGGGCATTTTAAATTGAGATTGTTCATGTAAGCTTACTTTTTTACGACGATAAGCAAGATAAGAAATAAGAATCATCGACCAAATAAACATAAATAAAATAGCCGAAACTGTGGTTACTATAGTAAAGGCTTCCATGACATTAGGCACTAAGTAAATCAAAACCACACCACCAAATAAACAAGCACACGAAAATACTAAACCATTCGCTGGCACTGAACGACTTGATAATTTGCCAAAAGGCTCTGGCGCATCTTGTTTTTTAGCAAGTCCAAATAGCATTCTGCTTGTTGAGTAAATACCACTATTAGCAGAAGATGCAGCTGATGTTAGTACTACAAAATTAATAATACTTGCAGCCGCAGGCAGACCAATTAAAGTAAATAACTCAACAAATGGACTTTTATTTGGGGAAATTAACGTCCAAGGTGTGACACTCATAATAATGATTAAAGCAAAAACATAGAAAAAGATAATACGTGCTGGCACAGAGTTAATAGCACGAGGTAAATTTTTGTTCGGATCGACTGTTTCTGCAGCGGTTGTGCCAACTAATTCAATTCCCACAAAAGCAAAAATAGCAATTTGAAAGCCAGCAAAAAAACCCATAGTACCATGAGGGAATAAACCACCGTATTGCCATAGATTTGAAAATGTAGCTGTGGTATCAGTTTGTTCGGAATGGAAAGCCGTTACAATAAGCATTAGTCCAATACCAATCAGAGCTAAAATTGCAACAATCTTAATCATTGAAAACCAAAACTCTGTCTCGCCAAACATTTTTACAGTTAATAAATTTAAAGTTAATAGTAAGACAACCGTCAATAACATTGGTATCCAAGATTGCAGTTCAGGAAACCAATGCTGCGCATATCCAGCAATTGCAATAACATCCGCAATTCCTGTAACCACCCAGCAAAACCAATAAGTCCAACCAGTAAAAAAACCCGCCCAAGGGCCTAAAAGGTCGTTGGCAAAATCACTAAAAGACTTGTACTTCAAATTAGAAAGAAGAATTTCCCCCATTGCGCGCATAACAAAAAAAAGGATAAAACCAATAATCATATACACAAAAATAATAGAAGGTCCAGCAAGGCTAATTGTCTTCCCTGAGCCCATAAATAAGCCAGTACCAATTGCACCACTAATTGCAATTAATTGAATATGACGGTTAGAAAGGTTTCGCTTTAGATCATGCTTTGAGGATGTAATGCTCATCGCTTTTATTACCTTTTAGTTTTCAAAATGTTCTAATATTTCTTTCATTATAGGACTATAAAGTCTCCAACGTTAAATCGCAAGCTGAATCTTTATGAAAAATTTTTATGGTTAGTTCATAATTATTGGTAGTTTCTTATAATAGAATTGTGTAGCATAAATAGCTATATTACTTAACTTATTATAATAATCTACCAAGATGAAAGAAAAAGAACACTATTATCGTTTTTATTTTTTATGTACTTTGTTTATTTTATTCCTTCTAACTACTAGTAGCCAAAGCGTCTCAAATAAACCAATCAAACAAGGTCAACAATATCAAGATGGAAACCTTTTTTTACCACTTAACATAAACTACCCTAAGTTAGGTACTCCTGTAAATATTTCAGACTACCTTATCCAAATTGCCAAAATTAAATCATCATCACCATCTTTGTATCGTAAAAATGAACATATCTATAAAGCCATCGATGCTTGGATTAATCGTTCTTTAGGAACTGATGAGTTTAATAAAGTTGGACTTAATAGCTATGAAATGTCTGGACAAGATGGGTATGGAAATGTACATTTGACAGGTTATTACACCCCAATAATCAAAGTAAGAAACCAACCTACCATAGAATTTAAATATCCTATCTACAAAATGCCCACTGATAGTGAAGAGCAATTACCCAATCGTGAACAAATTTATAATGGTGCACTTGCCAATAAAAATCTTGAAATAGCCTACAGCAATTCTTTGATAGATAACTTTATTATGGAAGTACAAGGTAGTGCTTATGCTGATTTTGAAGATAATTCACCTTTAGTCTTCTTCAGCTATGGTGGTAAAAATGGTCATGGCTATTCAAGTATTGGAAGATTATTGGTAGAACAAGGTGAAATAGAAAAAGAAAAAATGTCGATACAAGCTATCAAAAATTGGGCTAACAATAACAGTGAAACAAAACTTAAAGACTTGTTAATTCAAAACCACTCATTTGTGTTTTTCGAACCACAATATAACGCTGAAGTAAAAGGAGCTGCGGCAGTACCTTTAGTTGCCAATGCATCTATCGCATCTGATACTTCACTAATACCTATTGGTTCTGTAGTATTAGTTGATGTTCCTCTTCTTGATAACGATGGCACATATCGTGGCAGACGGGAAAATCGTTTAATGGTGGCTCTTGATGTAGGTGGTGCGATAAAAGGCCAGCATTTTGACCTTTATCTGGGCATTGGTGATAAACCAGGCGAATTAGCAGGATACTATAACCACTATGGACGTGCATGGGTGCTAAAGCCTTAAACGACTAACATCGACGCCATTAAAAGAACCTGTTAGAATAAAGCAATACAAGCTGAATTGAGGATAGCTCATGAGATTATGCGACAGAGATATCGAAGCGTATTTGCAAAACGGTAAATTAAAAATAACACCGCAACCTGCTACAAGCAGTATTAATGGTGCGACAGTTGATGTTAGATTAGGCAACCAATTTCGAACTTTTCGAGAACATACCACACCTTATATAGATTTAAGTGGGCCTAAAGAAGAAGTATCAGCAGTGTTAGAACGAGTGATGAGTGAAGAAATTGTATTACCTGAGGGTGATGCCTTTTACCTACACCCTGGAGAATTAGCATTAGCGGTAACATTAGAATCAGTCACCATTCCTGACAATTTGGTTGGCTGGTTAGATGGACGTTCATCGCTTGCCAGACTAGGACTTATGGTTCACGTTACAGCTCATCGCATCGATCCCGGTTGGCAAGGACAAATTGTTTTAGAATTTTATAATTCAGGAAAAATCCCATTAGCGCTTAGACCAGGAATGACAATCGGAGCGCTCAGTTTTGAAACACTTACTGGATCTGCTGCAAGACCATATAATAGAAGACAAGATGCAAAATATAAAGACCAACATGGCGCTGTCGCCAGTCGTATTGATAAAGACTAAGCAGTTTATAACTATAATAAAGGAACATTAATATGATCAAAAAAATATTGGTTATTCTATTTGCCTTAATTCTACTTATCACAATTAGTATTTTTTCGCTTATTGTTTTTGTTGATCCTAACAACTTTCGTGGGTTTATCTCTGATACAGTGAAAGATAAAACAAGTTATGAGTTATCTATTGATGGCAATTTGCGCTGGCATATATGGCCACAAGTGAGTATTCTAACCGATTCAGTAAAACTATATGATAATGGTGCTCAAAAACCGATTTTAACAGCAGATAATATGAGACTAGATGTTGAATTACTACCTCTTTTCTCAAAAAAATTATCAGTTAAAAATGTATTTATCAAATCAGCAATCATCAACATTACCGATGAAAGTAAAGGCAATATTGCAAAAAATGATACTAACCGACCATCTATTAACGCTAATACTCATGAGGCATCTAATTCAAAAGATCAAAAAAATTCATCTAATTGGAAATTTAGCTTAAATAAATTTGAAGTTGCTGATAGTACTGTGGTGCTGCAACATAAAAATGATCTCATTAATTTCAGAAATATTAATCTAATAGTAGAACAAAATAAAGATAAAAATATCTCAATCGATCTAAACGGTAATATTGATAAAAATCAACAAAATGCATCATACATCGCCCATGCTTATGTCGATTTAAATCAATTCCCTGAACAAGCAACAATCAACTTAAAACAATTTGATTTCACTTATAAAGGCGTCGCTAATTCAACCAAAGAACTAAAAGGTAACATAAATGGCGTATTTAACTATCAGCAGACACCTAATTTGCTGAAAAGCCAAAATTTATCTTTTTCAATTAATGACAATTATTTTACTGGTACTATCAATGCAGATTTAGCAAATAAACCGTACATAGATTTGCAATTAAATTCAGATAAAATCGATCTCTCCTCATTTTTGAAAATAGATGAAAAATCGAATAAAAAGACAACTAACCAACAAACCTCGCCTGTGGTATCAAATATCACAAAAACCACTAATGAATTAAGCTTTCTAAATACTTTTAATGCTAAAGCTAAGTTAAATATTAAACAAATCAATGCCAACAAAATAACATTAAACAATATTGACATTGATATGACTAATAATGACGGTATTGCAATATTTAAAAACATCAGTTTAGATTTTGCTAAGGGTCATATAGTTGCAACAGGTATTGCAAATGGCAAACAAAAAAATACACTAGTCAAACTTAATACCAAGATAACTGATGTTGATTTAAATTCATTTTTTAACCAAATAGATACAGCTCATGATCTAGAAGGCTTATTTAACGCTACTGGGGATTTAGAAAGTAACAGCGTATCAGGCACTAAATTATTAGCTAGCTTACAGGGTGATGTGGCAATTATTGTGACTAATGCAAGACTCAACAATATGAATATTCAAAGTATTATCCAAAATGCTGTAGCTCAATATTCAAAAGATGTCATAACACCTGAAAATCAAAAAAAATATACCGAATTTCATAAAATTTCGGCCAATGCTGGCTTGAAACAAGGTAATTTGGAATTTTCAACTTTAACTGCTAATTCTGAAACACTTGATATCATTGATGGTTCAGGCAAAGTCGGAATATTAAAACAGGACTTGGATATAAATTTGAACTTAAAAATGCTAGGTGGCTGGAATGCTAAAAATGAAACTATTGCAAAACTACAAAAGTTGACAATACCGCTACGCATTTATGGTCAATTTACTAAGCTTCGTTACCAAATTGATATTGGCAAATTAGTTACCGATGTTCTGAGCGATAAATTACAAGAACGTTTAGAAAAACTTCGCGATAAATTAGAAAATCATAATTCTAAAGATAATTCGAAGTCTAAATCAAGAGCTACCGATATCTTAGGAGAATTACTAAGAAAGTAACAATAAAAAAGGTGAGCAAAACTCACCTTTTTTATGTCTAAGATATAAGCTGATTATAAAATAAACTTACTTAAATCTTCATCTGCAACAAGTTTATCTAAATGATCACCAACATATTTAGCATCAATTGTGACAGTTTGTCCATCAAGTTCACTAGCTTCAAATGAGACTTCTTCCATCAAACGCTCTAATACAGTATGCAATCTACGCGCACCAATATTTTCATTTTGCTCATTCACTTGCCATGCTGATTCGGCAATCTTACGAATACCGTCAGGAGTAAAATCGATATTAACACCTTCGGTAGCCATTAGCGCCTTATATTGAACCGTAAGTGAAGCATTTGGTTCAGTTAAAATACGCTCAAAATCTTCACTAGTTAGTGCTTGTAATTCAACTCGAATAGGCAACCGACCTTGCAATTCAGGGATTAAATCAGATGGATTTGCTGTTTGGAAAGCACCTGAAGCAATAAACAAGATATGATCTGTTTTAACAGAGCCATGTTTAGTCGACACAGTACAACCTTCAACTAATGGTAACAGATCCCGTTGCACCCCCTCACGTGAAACATCTGGACCTGATGAGTTACCACGTTTACAAACTTTATCTATCTCATCAATAAAAACAATTCCGTTTTGTTCAACTGCCTCAATAGCTTCATGTTTAAGATCATCAGGATTAACTAATTTAGCAGCTTCTTCTTCAATTAACTGTTTAAATGCATCTTTGATCTTCATTTTCCGTGGTTTAGTTTTTTGTCCACCTAAATTTTGAAACATTGACTGTAACTGATTAGTCATCTCCTCCATACCTGGAGGCGCCATAATTTCAACACCAATATTGACACCTGCGACTTCAATTTCAATCTCTTTATCATCAAGTGCACCTTCACGTAGTTTTTTGCGAAAAGCTTGCCTTGCAGCTGAATCAGAATTATTCTCAACCTGTCCCCAACCATCTTTAGCTGGTGGTACAAGTACATCTAAAATCCGATCCTCTGCTAATTCTTCCGCTCTATTACGGTTGCGTTCAATTGCTTGTTGACGGATCATTTTTACCGCAGAATCGGTTAAATCACGAATAATGGAATCAACTTCTTTACCCACATAACCAACTTCAGTAAATTTAGTCGCTTCGACTTTAATAAACGGTGCATGTGCTAATTTTGCTAAACGTCTTGCAATTTCCGTTTTACCAACACCTGTTGGGCCAATCATAAGTATATTTTTAGGCGTAACTTCATGACGCAATGTTTCATCTAGCTGCATCCGACGCCAGCGATTACGCAATGCTATAGCCACAGAACGTTTTGCTTTATCTTGTCCAATGATATGTTGGTTTAATTCGCTTACAATTTCGCGAGGAGTCATTTCAGACATAATAATATTCTCTTTAATTCGGTTAATTAGTAATTGAGTTCTTCAATAGTTTGGAAGTTATTGGTATATACACAAATATCGCCCGCTATTGACAATGATTTTTGTACGATATCGTGTGCAGAAAGTGAGGTATTATCTAGTAAAGCTCGAGCCGCTGCTTGCGCATAAGGACCGCCAGACCCAATTGCAATTAAATCATCTTCTGGCTGGATAACATCACCCGTACCTGTAATAATCAATGATGCACTTTCATCAGCAACAGCAAGTAATGCTTCTAGTTTGCGTAACATTCTGTCTGTTCGCCAATCTTTAGCTAGTTCAACAGCGGCTTTGGTTAAATGCCCTTGGTGCATTTCTAATTTCCGCTCAAACAACTCAAATAGTGTAAAAGCATCAGCAGTACCACCAGCAAAACCTGCAATCACTTTGTTATTATATAAACGACGAACTTTACGGGCATTACCCTTCATAATAATACGTTCGCCTAACGTGACTTGACCATCACCACCAATAACGACTTGCCCCTCACGACGGACACTGACAATTGTTGTCATGTTCTGCTCCTTCTTTTACTTAAAAACTTGATTCGAAATGAATAGAGGATATATTGGGATGATTAATGTAATTTCAATATTCACATTTGAAGATATAGATAATTTATTGTAAAAAAGTTTCAGAAAACATCGTGTTTGCGTATAAAAATTATTTCGGTTGGAAGTCAATTGTCATCGTTTTGACTTGATTATAAAAACCACTTGCAGGTTTGGGAATTACAGCTTGTTTAGTCGCCGCAAGCGCTTCTCGACATAATGCGTCATCACCACCTTTTGCACTAACATCAAGTAATAAGCCATCAGGTGCTATTTGAATATCTAACACACAATTTCGACCACTATATAATTTGTTAGGATTAATAAACTTATTACTGATGGCATTTTGAACTAAAGATTTATATTTATTAAGTTCTCCATCTGAAACACCTTTACGAGCAGCGGCACCACCTGATGGAGTTGGTGCGCCTGATGTCAATCCACCTAGCAGATTATCAAGTTCTTTATCTTTTTTAGCTTGTGCGGCTTTTTTTGCTTTTTCGGCAGCGGCTTTTTCAGCGGCTTGTCTTTTTGCTTGTTCTTCTTTTTGCTTATTTAATTCTTCTTGTTTACGTTCATTTTCAATTCGTTGCTTTTCAATAAGTTCTTGCTCAGCTTTAGCTTTAGCTTCTTGTTTCGCCAATTCTTGTTGTTTACGCAAAGTTTCTTCTCGTTGTTTATCCAACAATTCTCGCTCTGCTTTTAATTTAGCCTCTTGCTCTGCTTTTTGCTTTGCTAATTCAGCCTGCTGTTGCTCTAAACGCTGTTTTTCAGCCTGTCTTTTTTGCTCTTCTAACTGTTCTTTCACTTTGCGAGCTTCTTCTTCTTTTTGCCTTGCTAGCTGTGCAGCTTGTGCAGCCTCTGCTTCTTGCCTTTGTAGCTGTTCAACTTTTAAACGCTCCTTTTCTAGCTCTTTAAGTCGCTGTTGTTGGGCAAGCTGCTGCTCTTGTAGTTTTTGAGCCTGCTCATCTACTTGTTGCTGCCTTTGTTGTTCTGCTTGTTTTTGGCTAACCTGTGCCTTTAATTGCCTTTGATATTGTTCGGTCATGACGGAAGGATCAACCATAATAGCATCAATTGCATTTCCATTAACGCTACCATAGTTAACATCGTTATCATACATAGCTCGGTAACCCAAAATAATAATTAAAATCACATGTAATATAATGGATACTATAATAGCTATACTTAATTTTGAATTTGACTTATAAGACATTGCAAACTTCTTGCTATATTATTTTATTTAAATTGGTTGAGTCATTAAACCTACAGACTTAACACCTGCAGATTGTAATAAATTCAACGCTTTTATAATTTCTTCATAGGGAACATCTTTAGCGCCACCAACTAAAAAAACAGCTTTTTCGTTAAGTGACATCTGTTGCTTAACTTCTGCAACAATTTGTTCTTGTGGTAAATTAGATTGACGGTTCTGATCAATAATCAATGAATATATACCAATACCTGACACTTCAATAATGATTGGTTTATTTTCTGAAGAGGAGACCGTTTTAGATTCCGACGCTTGTGGCAGATCAACCTCAACACTTTGACTAATAATTGGCGCTGTTGCCATAAAAATAAGCACTAGCACTAATAATACATCAAGCAAAGGTACGATATTGATTTCAGATTTAGGTGTATAACGTGAACGTCTACTCATAATTATTTCCTGACAGCAACGGCTTGACGTTGTAAAATTGCTGAAAATTCATCAATAAAGTTAAGGTAGCTTTGTTCAATTCGGTTGACACTTAATGACAAGCGATTATAGGCAAGAACCGCAGGAATAGCGGCAAATAAACCAATTGCAGTTGCAATCAATGCCTCAGCAATCCCGGGTGCAACCATTTGTAATGTTGCTTGTTTAGCAGAGCCTAAAGAAATAAATGCATTCATAATACCCCAGACAGTACCAAACAAACCAATATATGGACTAATAGAACCCACTGTACCTAAAAAAGGGATACGCAATTCTAAAATATCAAGCTCACGATTCATTGCTAAGCGCATAGAGCGTGATGCACCATCTAAAGCCGATTCAGCCATATTTGGGTTAATTTGATATAGACGTGAAAACTCTTTAAAACCTGAATAGAAAATATGTTCTGTACCACTAATATCTTCTTTATTAAATTTTGCTTTATCAAATAACACATTTAAATCATCAGCGGCCCAAAAGCTATTATCAAATTGTTCAATTTGTTTCGTTGCTTTACCTAAGATTTTAGTTCGTTGAAATATAATAGCCCACGACATAACAGAAAAAATAAGTAACAACAGCATAACGCATTTTACTAACAAACCTGCTTGCAAAAACAGATCAATAATATTCATATAAACTCCAAAACTAATAACTCAGGAAGCCCACATGGCTTCATCTTAGTGATATTCACACAAGCAATAAGAACATCCGCTGTGCTGATAACTTGGTTATTTTGATTAAAAATAGTCTGCTTAAAAATAATAGACGCCTTGCGAACTTGCTCAGCACTAGTCTTAATAGTCAGCATATCATCTAAACGAGCTGGGAAATGGTAGCTAATATCCAGCTTTTTAACCACAAAAGCAATACTTTCTTGTAATAGCTTTTGCTGGCTAATATTAAGTTGCCTTAGCATTTCTGTCCTAGCTCGTTCAAAAAAAGCAAGATACCTAGCATGGTAAACGACACCACCCGCATCTGTGTCTTCATAATAAACTCTTGCATTCCATATAAATTGTTTCATGTTCAAATCGCACTAATTAAATTTGAGACTATTATATCTGAATACAAAATTCGCTGCACTATGATATGAAAAAAATCAAATGAAAACAATTATCATTTATTATTTATTTTTAACAGCATATCCAAAAATAAAAAAGGTGGCTATTTGCCACCTCTTTTTTATTACTTTTTAAATCATATTATTTGTTATTAGACTCTTTTTCGCTACTGTCTCGCTCAACCCATAAGCCAATTACAGCGGATAGCATACATGCAGCAATAAGTCCTATAAACCATAAAACGTAATACATAGTAGTTCCTTAATAAAGAGAATGTTTATTATTTTCGATATGATTTTTATCCAGTCTTCCAAACATTTTAATATATGACCAAATGGTATAAAAAAGAACAATAGGTAAAAATATAAGAACAACAACAAACATAATATTAAGTGTTAATTGACTTGATGATGCATCCCATATTGTCAAACTTGCATTTGGCATAATGCTTGAAGGCATAATGAATGGGAAAGTTGCAATGCCATAGGTGAATAGAACACACGTAATGGTTAATATTGATGAAATAAATACTAATGCATTTTTATTTAAACTAGAAAAAAGAATAGTTAATAGTGGTAATATTACACCCAAAGCAGGCACTATCCATAAAATAGGATAATTCATATAATTGGCTAACCACGATGCATCAGTAGATACTGTTTTACTTAGCGGATTAGATGACGCATTATAATCAATCACACTAGTAACTTCATAACCATGAATACCAAATGCCACCCAAACACCTGCTAACACAAATGTAATTAACATAACTAAATTAGCGATTTGTGTAGCTTTTCTGGCTCTTAAATAGAGCTCACCTGATGTTTTCATTTGTAACCATGCTCCACCATGAGCAACAAATAACATTAAGCTCACAACGCCAGTCAATAATGCAAAAGGATTAAGCAAACCAAAGAAGTTACCATCATAAAACACGCGATAAGAGTTATCAAATCTAAATGGAACTCCTTCTAATAAATTGCCAAAAGCGACCCCAAAAACGAGTGCAGGTACAAAGCTACCAGCAAAAATGCCAGCATCCCATAAATTACGCCATTTTGAATTTTCTAGCTTACTGCGATAATCAAAACCAATTGGTCTAAAAAACAGCGCACAAAGCACTAAAATCATCGCAATATAAAAGCCAGAAAATGACGCAGCATAGGCCATAGGCCAGGCGGCAAATATTCCCGCTCCAGCGGTAATTAACCAAACTTGGTTACCATCCCAATGAGGCGCAATTGCATTAATCATAATACGACGTTCCGTATCTGTTTTACCGATAAAAGGTAATAAAATACCCACGCCCATATCAAAGCCATCTGTGACAACAAAACCGATTAAAACAACACTAATCAGCACCCACCAGATGACGCGTACAATTTCGTAATCAATCATTGTGTATACTCCCTATGCCTTATTTTGTTATCGGTTGTGTTTTTTCATAATGATAGTTGCCAGTGCCCAAAGAACTTGGTCCTAAGCGAGCAAATTTAAACATTAAGAATAATTCAGCAACTAAGAACAATGTATAAAGCCCACAAATAAGTACCATAGTGAATAACACTTCACCCGCTGTTAATGATGAATTTGCCACTCCAGTTGGTAAAATATCTTGAATAGCCCAAGGTTGACGTCCATATTCTGCAACAAACCAACCACATTCACAGGCTAACCAAGGGAACGGTAAAAATAGAACTAATAAACGATGTAACCAACGTTTTTCACCAATTTTATTTTTATATGTTGTCCATAACGCAAATCCAGTCCCAAGAATCATTAACACACCTAGACCTACCATCACTCTAAATGCCCAAAATAGTGGCCATACTGTAGGTATTGAGTCCTCTGTCGCAGCTTTAATATGTTCTTCAGTCGCTTGAGGAATAGTTAAATTATCACGATCGGTAAAGCGTTTAACTAGATAACCATAGCCTAAATCAGCTTTATTATCCTCAAATGCTTTAAGGACGTCAGGATCTTGATTGCCTTGTTGGATTTTTTCTAAATTTGTATAAGCTAAAATACCTTTACGAATTCTCGTTTCGTTATTCGCTAATATATCTCTTAATCCAGTTACTTGCGTGTCAAATGAACGCGTCGCCATTATGCCCATTGCATAAGGAATTTCTATTGCAAATAAATTTTCTTTATTCTTTTGTGACGGAAAGGCAATCACATTGAATGATGCAGGTGCTGGTTGAGTTTCCCATTCAGCTTCAATGGCAGCAAGTTTAGCAGGTTGGACAGTTGTCAGTTCGTGCCCCGCTTCATCGCCCATAATAGCAACTACAATTGACATGATAAGACCAAAGGGAGCAGCCACAGCAAAAGAACGTTTTGCAAATCCGACATCCCGTTTTTTTAGTAAATAATAAGAGCTGATGCTTAATACAAAGATCGCACCGGTCAAATAACCAGCAGCAACAGTATGAACAAATTTATATTGAGCAACGGTGTTAGTAATCAACTCAAAAAAGTTCGCCATTTCCATGCGTGAATTAATTGGGTTAAATTCAGAACCCACTGGGAATTGCATCCACCCATTAGCAACTAAGATCCAAAGTGCTGAAAGATTAGAACCGAATGCAACACACCAAGTTACCATTAAATGTTTACCACGGCTTAATCTATCCCAACCAAAAAAGAATAAACCTACCATGGTTGATTCTAAGAAAAATGCCATTAAACCTTCAATGGCTAATGGCGCACCAAAAATATCACCCACATAATGTGAATAATAAGACCAGTTAGTACCAAATTGAAATTCCATGGTCAAGCCAGTTGCGACCCCAACAGCGAAGTTGATAGCAAACAGCTTGCCCCAGAATTTTGTCATATCTTTCCAAACTTGCTTGCCACTAACAACGTATACCGTTTCCATAATTGCTAGCATAAACGCTAAACCCAGCGTTAATGGTACAAAAATAAAATGATACATTGCAGTGAGTGCAAACTGGAGACGTGAAATTTCTACTATATCTAACATAAACGCTCCCTAAATCTCAAATGCTCACAAATTTTTTACGTTATTGATGAACATTATACACAGATAATTACAAAATAATAATTGATATACATCAAAAAAACTATATCGTAATTTGTTTTTTTACAGCATCGCCGATATCAGTAAGACTTGTTACAACCGTAATACCTGCCGATTGCAATGCTTTAGATTTTTCCGCCGCGGTGCCTTTATTACCCGAAATAATGGCTCCTGCATGCCCCATGCGTTTGCCTGATGGAGCAGAAACACCGGCGATATAAGCAATCACAGGCTTAGTTACATGTTTTTTAACATATTCAGCGGCTTCTTCTTCAGCGCTCCCACCAATCTCGCCGATCATTACAATAACTTCAGTTTTAGGATCTTGCTCAAGTAACGCTAAAATAGAAATAAAATCGCTACCTGGAATAGGATCACCTCCAATACCCACACACACAGATTGCCCTAAACCAATATCGGTTGTTTGTTTAACCGCTTCATAAGTTAGTGTTCCAGAACGAGAAACGATCCCCACCTTTCCTGCTCGATGAATATGACCTGGCATAATACCTATTTTACATTCATCTGGGACAATAATCCCCGGACAGTTCGGTCCAATCATTACGACATCATTTAGCCTTAATTTTTCTTTAACAACTAACATATCTAAAGTTGGGATACCTTCAGTAATACAGACAATGAGTTTAATACCTGCATCAATTGCTTCTAAAATCGAATCTTTACCAAATGCGGCTGGCACATAAATGACACTTGCTGTTGCACCTGTTGCTTCAACCGCTTCTTTAACTGTATTAAAAACGGGTAAACCCAAATGAATTGTACCACCTTTGCCTGGCGTCACGCCACCAACTAACTTGGTACCATAAGCAAGTGCTTGCTGTGAATGGAAAGATCCTTGACTACCAGTGAATCCTTGGCAGATAACTTTGGTTTCTTTATTAACTAAAATTGACATAATAACTATTCTCCACGCTCCCTATTATTAGGCAACAGCGACAATTTTTTGAGCAGCATCGGTTAAACTTTCTGCAGTAATAATATTTAATTCACTTTTCGCTAAAATTTCTCGAGCAAGCTCAGCATTATTACCTTCAAGACGAACAACAACAGGAACAGTAAGACCTATTTCTTCAATTGCACTAATGACACCATCGGCAATTAAATCACAACGAACAATACCACCAAAAATATTAACTAAAATCGCTTTCACGTTTGTATCAGATAATATTAACTTAAATGCTTCAGTAACACGCTCTTTCGTCGTGCCACCTCCCACATCCAAAAAGTTAGCAGGTTCTCCACCATGTAGTTTAATAATATCCATCGTTGCCATCGCAAGACCTGCGCCATTTACCATACAACCAATATTACCATTTAATGATACATAGCTAATACCTTGTTTTGCAGCGATTGACTCACGTTCATCTTCTTGCGTTGTATCTCTTAAAATATTTAAGTGTGGGTGTCTAAAAAGACCATTATCATCTAAAACAACTTTTGCATCTAAACAAACTAGCTCATCTGAATCAGTAATCACTAACGGATTGATTTCGGCTAGTGAAACATCATTTTCTAAAAAGAGTTTTGCAAAATTAACAAATAATTTTGTAAACTGATTCACTAATTTTCCTGTTAACCCCAATTTAAACGCAAGTTCACGACCTTGATAAGCACAAGGACCGATTAAGGGATCAAGTGAAGTTTTATAAATTAAGTGTGGTGATTTTTCGGCAACGCTTTCTATATCAACGCCACCTTCTGTTGATGCCATAATCACAATACGCTTCGAACTGCGATCGACCACCGCGCCTAAATACAGTTCTTTCTGAATATTAGACGCCTTTTCAATTAAAATCTTATTAACTGGCTGACCTTTATCGGTGGTTTGATAAGTAACAAGATACTGCCCCAACCATTTTTCAGCAAATTGCTTTATTTCATCATAACTTTGAGTACATATAACGCCACCGGCTTTACCTCTCCCGCCGGCATGAACTTGACATTTAGCAACCCAAAGGCCTGAATCTGCCTGTGAAGATAATTCAGATAACGTATCTTGTACTTCATTAATTGAATTACAAACATACCCCTCAGGTACGGGCAAATTATATTGTTTAAAAAGATATTTAGATTGATATTCATGCAAGTTCATAAAGACATTCCACAGCCTAAATTAATATAAAAACAGGCGATAATTCTAATGCAAGATAAATAAATTGTATAGCAAATAATAAGTTATGTTTAGGGTTAGTCAGGATTATTGCTGATAGTAAGTGACAATGATATACTTCTAGAATATTTTAATATCGAAAATAATAAAGGTACAAATATGAAACAAGTTGGTATTTTTTTTGGTAGTGATACTGGCAACACAGAAAATGTAGCTAAGCAAATCCAACTCATTTTAGGTAGTGACAACGCCGAGCTTTTTGACATTGCAAAAGCTACTAAAGAAAACATTGAACAATACAATTATCTATTTTTTGGCATTCCAACTTGGTACTATGGCGAATCACAAGCAGACTGGGATGACTTTTTCCCTAATTTAGAAAAAATTGATTTTAACGGTAAAACTGTGGCGATTTTTGGTTGTGGCGATCAAGAAGACTATGCCGAATATTTTTGTGATGCCATGGGAACACTTCGCGATATTATTGAGCCTAAAGGAGCCAAGATTGTTGGGCATTGGTCAACCGAAGGTTATAGTTTTGAAGCGTCAAAAAGTTTAGTTGATGACGCACATTTTGTTGGTTTAGCGATTGACGAAGATCGTCAACCTGAATTAACTGAAGAAAGAATTAACAATTGGGTGAACCAAGTTAAAACCGAAATGAAAATTTAAACTATTAAAATGATTTCTTTTATTTACCGTATATAGTTCCTATAATAAGTAATTATTCATCACTAATGGAAAGTAATATGACAAATCATGATAATAATGCGGCACTCAAAAGCGCTGGTTTAAAGGTTACACTACCTCGATTAAAGATTTTAGAGTTATTACGCGATCCTTCATGTCAACATATTACAGTAGAAGATCTTTATAAAAAACTACTTGATATGGGTGAAGAAATCGGGCTTGCAACCGTTTATCGTGTTTTGAATCAATTTGACGATGCAGGCATTGTGACACGCCATAACTTTGAGGGTGGCAAAGCAGTTTTCGAACTAGCTACACAGCAACATCACGATCATTTAATTTGTTTAGATTGTGGCGAAGTATTTGAGTTTCGCGATGATATTATTAATGCGAGACAAAAAGAAATCGCCGAACAATATGGTGTAAAATTAACTTTTCACAGTTTATATCTTTATGGGCATTGTCAATCTGGTAACTGTAAAGCGCATCCTGAACTTCATCACAAAAAATAAGCCTATTCCAATAGGCTTTTTACTTATTTACAATATACCAACTCATCTTTTGTACTAGGTTAATAATTAAATGAAACAACTTTTAAACTTTATTCCGCTTATATGCTTTTTTATTTTTCTAACCATGTATGATGTCTTTGTTGGCGTTCAAGCATTAATGATCGCGGCAACAGTATGTTTTCTTCTCATTCTTATTCTATATAGAAAAATAGATAAAGTAGAGTTGATTTCTTATCTAATGATCATGGTTTTCGGTGGATTTACACTTTATTTGCGTGACCCAAATATAATCAAATGGAAAGTCACTATTATTAATTTTTTATTTGCCACAGCCTTATTAGTTAGCCAATTTATTTTTAAAAAAAACCTACTTCAAAAAATGCTTGGCAAAGAAATACAGCTTGATACTGCTATTTGGAATAAACTCAATTTATTATGGATCTTCTTTTTTATATTATGTGGCACCATTAGTTTAGGTGCAACCTATTACACGACTGATGATTTCTTTTGGATATTTAAAGTATTTATTTTACCTGCCGCATCGTTACTATTATCGTTAATATCAGGTATCTATATTTACAAAAATATGAATAAAGATATAGATAATAAACAATAAGTTATAATAAACGGAGTATTTTAGCATGACACAAGATACAACCCCTAAAGGTCAATTAGTGCTTAGAACGCTTGCCATGCCGGCTGATACCAATCCTCACGGACACATTTTTGGTGGGTGGATCATGTCTCAAATGGATCTTGCTGGCGGTATTTTATCAAAAGAGATCGCGAGAAATCGAGTTGTAACAGTTAATGCTAGTAGCATTACATTTTACAAACCAGCAATGGTCGGTGATGTTGTTTGTTGTTATGCGCGTTGCATCAAAACAGGAAAAACATCAATCACGATAGGTATTGAAGTTTGGGTTAAAAAAGTCATTGATACATCTGACACTACACAACGTTTTTGCATAACAGATGCTGTATTCACTTATGTTTCAGTAGATAAACATAATAATCCCAAACCATTACCTGAGGTTTTTCAACATTATGATTGTACTAAAGATCCAATAGCTAAACTGAATCTAACTCATAGCTAAGTAAATATGCAATTTACCTCATTTCATGCTTTAATCAGCACTTTGATCTTCCTTGTTTATTGGCTGATTATTGTTTCAACAACATTACGAATTGTCTTCAAACGAAGACCAACGACTTATGTTATTGCATGGATGTTAGTCATTTATATCTTACCGCTTGTTGGTGTGTTTCTTTATTTTACATTGGGCGAAGCTCACTTAGGTCAGCAACGAGCTAAACGAGCGCAAAAAATGCGTCCAACGATTTCCAAGTTTATTAACCGACTAAGTGACTTTCCAGATATCTTCACTAAAAACGTAAGCCAAGTCAGCAAGCCGATTTTCCAGCTTTGTAAACACCAAACAGGGCTTGATGGAATTAATGGTAATCATATTGAGCTATTGAGTGAAACAAATGTAATTTTTGACCGCTTAATTGATGATATCAATCAAGCAACGTCAAATATTGAAATGGTATTTTATATCTGGAATGAAGGTGGTCGGGCAGACGAAGTCGAGCAAGCACTCATTCAAGCAACACAGCGAGGGGTAACTTGCCGATTAATGGTTGACTCTGCCGGTAGCAGACATTTTATTAAAACTAATGCCAGTAAAAGAATGCGTGATGCGGGCATCATCATTGTCGAAGCTTTACAAGTCAACTTGCTTCGATTTATGTTTCGACGTCTGGACTTACGTCAACACCGCAAAGTGGCTATTATCGATAACTATATTACTTATACTGGCAGCATGAATATTGTCGATCCACGTTTTTTCAAACAAAATAAACATGTTGGCAAGTGGGTTGATATCATGGTCAGAGTAAATGGTCCAGTTACAACACTCATGGGCGCTATATATGCCTGCGATTGGCAGCTAGAAACAGGCAAATATTTAGCCCTACCACAAATCACTGATTTTGCCGAACCACCAGAAGATAAAAAACATATTATGCAATTAATCGCATCGGGTCCTGGTTATATGGAAAGCATGATACACCAAGTATTATTAACGGCAATTTATTCAGCGCAAGAACAAATTATTTTTACTACACCTTATTTAGTACCAACTGATGATATTTTACATGCTGTATGCACCGCAGCTCAGCGAGGTGTCGAAGTCATCATCATTATTCCTAAAAACATTGATTCACTAATGGTAAAATGGGCAAGCCGGGCTTTCTTTTCTGAATTATTAAACGGTGGTGTCAAACTTTATCAATTCAACGATAACTTATTACATACCAAAAGTGTTTTAATCGATAATCAATTAAGCCTTGTTGGCACTGTAAATTTGGATATGCGCAGCTTATGGCTTAATTTTGAAATTACAGCGGTAATTGATGATGCAGAATTTGCTCAGTCACTATCAATTCTCTTACAAAAATATTTATCTCATTCAGATAAAATAAGTACTGAAAAATGGAACCAACGCCCAATTTGGCAACGCATTGTTGAACGACTGTTCTACTGTTTTGCTCCTTTGCTATGATTTTTAAGTTAATTTTAAGCTCGCAACTATTATTACTATTCGTTAATAACCACTTTGAGAAACGTCGGGTAAAAACTGATTATCCGCTAAACGATAAACTTCGCTCTCGATAGAACCATCAGCATTAAGTGTGATTTCTCGCCAACCTGGCGCATCGTCACTTGATACTTGAAAATCATAACATTCAGGCTTAAATTGAAAACACGTTGAAGGAGTTGAAAACGCATGACAATGATGCCAAACATAATCTTGTTTTTGATGAATGTGTCCCCAACCTATTCCCTTTACATTAACATTTTTTTGAATAATTTGCACGAATTGGTCACTATTTTTTAAAATATGGTGATCTAACCAATGACATCGAGAATTAATTGGATGATGGTGTAAAAAAACTAATGCATCTCGGTCAACATGCTCAGTTAAAGCATTTTGTAAAAATTCAAGTTCAGATTCGGGTAAAAATCCATATGCTTGACCAACAACTTGGCTATTTAATAAAACAACCAGCCAGTTATCCCCCAATAACACTATTTTATTATCAGCCAGCTGATAACTTGCAAACACATCTTGCATACTAGTATAGTTATCATGATTGCCAGCTAACCACACACAAGGCGTATTAAACTTGCTTATTTGCTCGGCAAAACGGGCATAAGCTTTTTTAGAACCATCTTGTACAAAGTCACCAGTTGCCACAATCAAATCAAACTGCTTATTATTACGTCCAATTTCATTGATAACTGCTAAAAAACTTGCATTGGAATTAATACCAAGCAATGAACCATCTTCATCAGCAAAAAGATGAGTATCAGTTATATGCAATATTTTACCGTAATTTTTATTACGAATTGGAAGTTTTAACAATGACCTCAAAATTCACTCCAATTACTTATCAATCTATAATTATGGTTAATAGTGTCAGCAACAAAACAAGCATTGTGACAGGCAACATAATTTTTATTATAAATCTTAGTGTTATACAAAAGTGTAAAACAGATCACACTTTTATGAAAGAAATAATTAAATATGAATATTAAAAAAGTTATTCCCACTCTTTTTTTAATAACTGATAATTAAGTTCTAACCATTGAAGCGCAATAATTGATGCAGCATTGTTAATCACTCCATCTTTGACCCATTGATAAGCTTGATTGCGACCGACAACATGAACTTTAATATCTTCGCTTTCTTCATCAAGACCATGAATACCTTTGGCTGTTGATGAATCGACTTCACCCACTAAAATATGCAATTGTTCTGTTAACCCACCGGGTGATGCTAAATAACTGATGATAGGTTTACATCGACCAATAACGACTCCAGCTTCCTCCATTGCTTCACGTTTTGCTACTTCTTCAAATGATTCATTTTCATGATCCATCATGCCTGCAATGAGTTCTAGCATCCAAGGACTATCTTGCGTTTCAATAGCGGCAATCCGGATTTGTTCAATTAGCACAACTTCATCACGTTTTGCATCATATGCTAAAAGTACAACTGCATGTCCACGTTCTAAAATTTCGCGTGTTACAACCTCGCTCATTGAGCCATCAAATTTGCGATATTGAAAGCGATATTCAAACAAAGAAAAAAAACCTTTATACAAGATTCGTTTAGTTAGATTAAATACATCATTTTTGTCAAAATGTACCGGATTATTTTTAATTTTCATATATATTCTCGATTTTAAAATGAATTTGAATAAAAAGTGCGAATGGCATGCAAACTATGCTTACTATATACTAATTATCTGTTAAAATTACGCCATTAAAAATACTACTATATTTTAATGATTTTTAAAGAGAAGATTAATGAAAAAAACTTTAACCTTTTTAATTGGCTTAACATTAAGTCAATCTGTCTTTGCTGAAAATTTGATTCAAGTTTATGAACAAGCAAAAGAAACTAACCCAGATCTGCGCAGTTCATTAGCTGAAAAAAATAAAGCATACGCGGCAATTTCAGGTTCTCGAGCGAGTTTACTACCGCAAGTTGGTTTAAGTGCTTCTTACGGTGTAACTCATGGTCGACGTGATACCAGTGGTATAAAATCCAAAAGTGGCAATTTATATCAAGTAACGGCATCTCAAAGCATTTTTAATTTCTCAAATTGGAAAGCCTTGGATATTACAAAAAAACAAGCAAGTGTTGCCGATATTGCTTATCAATACCAAGGTCAAACATTAATCTTAAATACTTCTGTTGCTTATTTTAATGTACTAAAAGCACTGGATGCATTGAGCTTTATTGATGCCCAGAAAAAAGCCATTGGACGTCAGTTAGAACAAACTCGTCAACAACACCAAGTCGGTTTAGTCGCCATTACTGATGTACAAAATGCCCAAGCTAACTATGACCTAACTGTTGCACAACAAGTTAACGCATTAAATGAACTAAACAATGCGATCGAGGATTTACGTCAAGTAAGCGGTCGTTTTTATTCTAATTTAGCAAGCGTTAACACCAACACCTTTAGAACGGAAAACCCAACGCAAATCAGTACATTGTTAAAGCAATCCGAAGCTTCTAATCTTAATTTATTAACAATGAAATTAAATCGAGACATCGCACGTGAACAGATCAAACTTTCACAAGCAGGTCATATGCCTACAGCAAGTGTAGATGCATCAACTAATTTGAATAAAACTGATAGGTATGGTAATAACATAGCGCCTGGTGCACATGGTGGTAAATCTTATTCAGGAAATAACTATGTTGGTGTTAGTGTAAATCTACCAATCTTTTCGGGTGGTGCAACAATGTCTAAAGTTGAACAAGCACAACAAAATTACGTGAGTTTCAGCGAAAAACTAGAAAGTACTAATCGTGGCGTAATTAATCAAGTACGTTCATCATACAACAATATTTCATCATCAATAAGCGCAATCAAAGCTTATCAACAAGCAGTGGTTTCTGCACAAAGTTCATTAGAAGCCACTAATTCTGGTTATCAAGTTGGAACTCGAACAATTGTTGACGTATTAAATGCAACAACCCAGCTATACAATTCTAAACGAAATTTATCTGATGCAAAATATAATTACCTAACTAGCTTACTCCAATTAAAATACGCAGTAGGAACCTTAACTGCCAACGATTTAGTTTATTTAAATAATATGTTAGGTAAAGAAGTGAGCACGTTAGTGACGATAAAATAACTATTAGTTCTTTTATTACAACTGTTAAAAAAGGCGAGCAAATCGCCTTTTTTATTATGGATAAAAAGCACACTAATTACGATATTGCATTCAACACAAATTCAATAAATGCTTTTAATTTTGGTGGTTGCTGACGATCAGCAGTATAAAGCATATTAAGCGGCTTGGCAGGTGGTAAAAATTTTTGTAATATGGGAAATAATTTTTTCTGCTTAATTGGTTCTTGTAACATAGATTCTGGCAACATGGTGATACCTAGCCCTTCAATCGCAGCTATCGCTAACGCTGAAGTCTGATTACTTTGAAATGTCCCTGATATAGGAATATTAACTATTTCACCATTAATCATAAACGGCCAAACATGATCTTTTTTATTCTGATTCACATATTGGTAAATCAAGCATTGATGCTTTTTCAAATCATCAGGTATTAATGGAACACCATATTGCGCTAAATAATCTGGTGAGGCAGCAAAAATAAGTTGATGAGGATTAAGTTTACGAGCAATAAGCCCTGAATCACTCAAATCACCAATCCGAAAAGCGATATCAAAACCGTCCTTAACTAAATCGACATAACGATCACTTAACTGTATATCGACACTAATTTGGGGATAACACTTCATAAAACTACTAATTAATGGCACTAAAGTAAAATTACCAAAAGTAAATGGTGCACTAATTCTAAGCACACCGCTAGGTTTATCTAAAAACTGTTGCGCAAGCATAGAGGTGGCTTTAACTTCACCTAAAATACTCACACAGCGCTCATAATACTGCTTACCAAATTCGGTAAGATTTTGTGAACGTGTTGTTCGATTAAGTAACTTTAACCCTAATTGAGTTTCTAAAAAAAGAATATATTTCGCAACCATTTGCGGAGAGGTATTTAATGAGATAGATGCCGATGCAAATGAACCTGTCTTCACAGTCAATACAAAAGCCTTCATACTTCTAAAAAGATCCATATTGCCAATCTCCAGTTGTTAATAAAACAATTTTAAAGCCATTTACTATCTTTTATTTTATAAATATTATAACGAAAATCAAGTAAACAAATAAAAACAGGGTAAATATATGAAAAAAATCGGCATTATAGGGGCAGGATTTGTAAGTCAAGCCTACACAACATTATTTATGCGCGCAGGTTATCAAGTTATGTTAAGTAATTCTAGAGATAAAAAGACGTTATTTAGCGTAGCCACACGCTTAAACTGCCAAATTGGGAGCCAAGAAGAAGCCATTAAATTTGGTGATATAATTCTCGTTGCTATTCCTTTTATCAATTATACACAATTACCTGCAAAGCTACTCAGCGGAAAAATAGTACTTGATGCCACTAACTATTATCCTGCCCGCGATGGTCATTTAGGACAATTAGATAATCATGAAACAACAACCAGCGAGTTAGTCGCTAAACATCTTGATAAATCTAGAGTAGTTAAAGTTTTTAATGCAATTCTCGCAAAAGATGTTATTAAAGATGCAAAGCCTAATGATAAATCAGATAGAAGAGCAATTCCTATAGCTGGAGATGACTTAGCTGCCAAACAAATTGTTTTCACTCTTCTAGAAAGTATTGGCTATGATTATGTTGATGTAGGCGCTTTATCAAACAGTTGGCGGTTTGAACGTGCAAAGCCTGCATATTGCATACCTTTAAGCCGTCAACGATTGAATGATGCTTTAGCTCAAGCCTCTAAAGAAGTTGAAGTACCACATAATTCATGGCAAACAAATAACCAATAAAAAAATATAAAAGACCAAAATGAGTCCACCTTCCAGTAGAATAAAGTTATATTTATCATATTTTAATAGCTTGAATGCTTTTAATTAAATACAGATATTTAAAATATTAGAGGAAATAAAAATGACCAATACACATAAAAAATATACCGTCATAACCGGCGCAAGTTCAGGCATAGGTTATGCAACAGCTATTGCTTTTGCAAAACGAAATAAAAACCTTATTGTTATTGCAAGAAGACAAGAAAATTTGGCACTTTTACAACAAGAAATTGCAAAAATTTCCCCAGAATTAGAAGTAATTATAAAACTTTGTGATTTATCACAACCAATCAACGCTTATTCCCTTTTTAATGATTTAGACAACTATTTTATTGAAACATGGATTAATAATGCCGGTTTTGGTCATTACGGCAGTGTTAGCGATCAAGATTTAGGAAAAATCGAATCAATGCTTCATTTAAATATTGAAGTCCTAACAATTTTTTCAACACTGTATGTACGTAAATATCAAAATGAATCTGGGACACAACTAATAAACATCTCCTCCCGTGGTGGATATACACTCGTTCCTAATGCGGTAACCTATTGCGCAACAAAATTCTATGTCAATGCCTTTACCGAAGGGCTAGCACAAGAATTAAAGCAAGCTAACGCCCAATTAACCGCAAAGGTGTTAGCTCCGGCCGCGACAAAAACAGAATTTGGTGAAAAAGCCAATAATGTCAGTAACTACAATTATGATGCAAGTTTTACCAAGTACCATACAGCAAAGCAAATGGCCGATTTTTTACTGGCTTTATACGATAGCAACAAAGTGATTGGTGAGATTAATACAAATGATTTCTCTTTTTCACTAAAAGACAGCATATTTCCTTATTCAGGAAATCCGTCAGAAAATCAAAAGTAAGGAAATAACGAATTTACAAGCAATGTTAAATAGAACAATAAAATATGAAGTTAAAAAAAACTGAGCTTGGGCAATCGTTATTTTGATTGCAAATTTCGATAAAATAGAGACGTAGTCAATTAATTTAATTTTCAGATATTTTTTATTTCAATGGCTATCTATTATGTTGCTTTATCCAACAATGTAAACAGATCAACTTGTTATACTAAAACACGTCGTTTTATAAAACATCTTAACAAGCACATTAACTTGCTAAGATGCATTTTTGCATGATAAGAATCAAAATTACGAAATGCGCATTCCCGGTTTAGCACCACTATCTGGCGATAACAAGTACACGCCGTCACCATCATCTTTACCACTGGCACAAAGCACCATACCTTCTGAAACACCAAATCGCATTTTACGAGGCGCTAAGTTGGCAATCATAATGGTTAAACGCCCTATTAGCACTTCTGGATCAGGATAAAACTGCTTGATACCTGAAAACACATTACGGGTTTCATCACCAATATCAAGGGTCAACTGGAGTAATTTATCAGATCCTTCAACAAAACAGGCATGTTTAATTAAAGCAACACGCATATCAACTTTGGCAAAATCGTCAAAATTAATCGTATCAGCAATAGGTTCAGCAACATTTGTTTTAGCTGGTGTTGCTAGGGCAGCTTGCTCTTTTGTTTCTTCAATCATGGCTGTAATTTTATCCATATCAATACGATTAAATAGGGCTTTAAACTGATTAATTTTATGGCTAGTTAGCGCATTAGCAATGGTATTCCATTCTAATTTGCTATTTAAAAATGTTTCTGTTCGCTCAGCTAATGAAGGCACTATTGGTTTTAAATAGGTCATTAAAATACGGAATAGGTGAATACCCATTGAGCAAATATCTTGCAATGTTTGATCTTGCCCTTCTTGTTTAGCAACCACCCATGGCGCTTTTTCATCAATATAACGATTAGCTTCGTCAGCAAGTGTCATAATTTCACGAATCGCCTTACCTGATTCACGTTGCTCAAAATAATCAGCAATGATTTGAGACTTTTCAACAAAATACGCATAAAGTGCTGGTTCAGCTACATTATCCGATAATTTGCCGTCAAAGCGTTTATAAATAAACCCAGCCGAACGTGAAGCAATATTAACAACTTTGTTAACTAAATCGCTATTTACACGTTGCACAAAGTCTTCTAAATTTAAATCAATATCATCAATATATGGTGACAGTTTAGCGGCGTAATAATAGCGTAAGCAATCAGGATCTAAATGTTTTAAATAGGTACTTGCTTGAATAAAAGTGCCTCGTGATTTAGACATTTTTGCACCGTCAACAGTCACATAACCATGCACAAAAATATTCGATGGTTTGCGATGTTCACTACCCTCTAGCATTGCTGGCCAAAATAGACTATGAAAGTAAACAATATCTTTACCAATAAAGTGATAAAGCTCAGTGCTTGAATCTTTATTCCAAAACTCATCAAAAATTGGTTTATTTTGTGTATTGCAGTAGTTTAAAAAAGAGCCCATATAACCAATTGGTGCATCTAACCAGACATAAAAATATTTACCTGGCGCATCGGGGATTTCAAAACCAAAATAAGGAGCATCACGGCTAATATCCCACGGCTGTAAGCCTGATTCAAACCACTCTTGCATTTTATTAGCGACTTGCTCTTGCAGTGTCCCTGAGCGAATCCACTCTTGTAACATAGTTGAAAAAACCGGCAGGTCGAAAAAGAAATGTTCTGACTCTTTTAAAATTGGCGTCGCCCCTGAAACTACAGACTTAGGATTAATTAAATCAATCGGGTTGTAAGTTGCACTACACACTTCACAGTTATCGCCATATTGATCTGGGGCTTTACAACGTGGACAAGTACCTTTTACAAAGCGATCTGGCAAAAACATCTGTTTTTCAGGATCAAATAGCTGTGAAATGACTTTGGATTTAATATAACCATTGGCTTTTAAACGCTTATAAATTTGCTCTGATATTTCACGGTTTTCTGAGCTATGAGTTGAATGGTAATTATCATAACTAATATTAAATCCAGCAAAATCACGCTGATGCTCAGTTTTTACTTCACTAATCATCTGTTCAGGCGTAATGCCAAGTTGTTGTGCTTTTAGCATAATTGGTGTGCCATGCGCATCGTCAGCACAGATAAAATAGATCTCATTACCACGCATACGTTGATAACGTACCCATACATCAGCTTGAATATGTTCAAGCATATGACCTAAGTGAATTGCACCATTGGCATAAGGCAGTGCGCAAGTCACCAATATTTTGCGTTGAGTTGTCATGTTGATTTATTACCCTTTATTACATAATGGCAGAAATAGTACATCAATCGTGGGATTATCGCTAGATTTATGCCATAATTTGATAAAATTTCTATACTCGATTCACTTTGTAAATGGCAAATAATCTTTTTTCGAAAATGTAAAATAATATACTTTTTACAATTTTGCCATTGACTATGTTCCACCTTTTTAAAGGAGGATCATGGGAAATGAAGCAAGTATAAATATTAATGTACAACGAGATAATAATAATGAACATTGAAGTAGAAAATATTCTTGAGAATTTTACTCATTCAACCTTACAAAAAAATTTGCTTGAACTTGGCGCAGTAACAAAATGCGAATTAGTTAATCAAAACTTATCTATTCACCTAGCCATGCCCTTTGCTTGGCAAAACGCTTTTGACGAGTTAAAAAAAATAGCCACCCCAAAATTACTAAAGCTTAACGGCATTAATGACGTTAACTGGCACATTGACTATAAAATTGCCACATTAAAACGCGCTAATGACCAACATGCCATTAACAATGTCAAAAATATTATCGCCATAAGTTCAGGCAAAGGTGGCGTGGGCAAATCATCAACAGCTGTTAATCTTGCACTAGCTTTACAAAAACAAGGCGCCAACGTAGGTATTTTAGATGCGGATATTTATGGACCTTCAATTCCTACCATGTTGGGCACAGAAAAACAGCAACCCTTAACACCTGACAATAAACACATGACCCCAATTATGGCACACGGATTAGCCAGTAACTCTATTGGTTATTTAGTTGATCCAGATAGCGCCATGGTATGGCGTGGACCAATGGCAAGCAAGGCATTACTACAAATATTACAAGATACATTATGGCCTGAACTTGATTATTTGGTTATTGATATGCCTCCAGGAACTGGGGATATCCAATTAACCCTAGCGCAAAGTATTCCAGTAACGGCAGCAATCATTGTCAGTACACCGCAAGACATCGCATTAATTGATGCCAAAAAAGGCATGACCATGTTTAATAAAGTCAACATCCCAACACTAGGCATTATTGAAAACATGAGTTACCACATTTGCGAAAATTGTGGTCATCACGAAGCTATTTTTGGCGAAGGTGGAGCACAGCGTTTAGCTGAGCAATATCAAACAAAATTGCTCGGACAAATGCCACTTCATAAAATGTTACGCCAAGATCTCGATACAGGACAACCTACTATTATTAGCCACCCTGATAGCGAATTTACCCAACTTTATTGCCAAATTGCTGGGCGCATTGCCAGTGAGCTATATTGGCAAGGCGAAGCAATTTTACCGGATATTTCATTTAAGGCGCTATAACTAAAGAATAAGCTTGGCTGTCAACAACAGCCAATGCTATTAATATTTTATGATTAATTTGGCATAACATCACAACAATCAGGCGCGCAATATATGGAATATTTGAAAGGCTAATTTAGAGCATTACCGTAACAAATATGCTCAATATTTATCACGTTTTTTAACATAAAATTAAGCAAAAATCTTATCGCGGAACATAAAAAATACCGCACCTAAAAGACACAAGCCAGCCCAAATATAGTCTGTCTTAAATGGCTCTTTTAAAATATAAATTGAAAAAGGGATAAAAACAGACAAACTAATTACTTCCTGAATAATCTTTAATTGGCCTGCGCTAGCAACCTGAAAACCAATGCGATTAGCAGGCACTTGCAATAAATATTCAAATAACGCAATTCCCCAGCTAGCAAACACTGCCACTAGCCAAACTTGGTTATGTAAAAACCACAAATGCCCATACCACGCAAAAGTCATAAAAATATTACTAAAAGTCAGTAAACAGACAGTAATAAATAATTGATTCATAATGTTGATATAAGAATAAAGAAAGGTGATGGCATTATATACCATTGTCTAATAAACATACAAAACAGAAATAATTTAATTACATTAAATAGCAACACTATTAACAATAATTGAAATTGGCTAATTCATCACTTAAAACATGATAATGCTATTGCTCTGTAGCCTGTTTGGGTCTATATTGAATTAACGCCAATAGGTGCAATAACTTTAATGCATTGAACGTCGTTATCCTATCAACACTGAAATTTATTACAACACGATTATTATCCCCAAAGGAAACAGTTATGCAAAAAAGAGTTAATGAAGTTACTATGCGCGGAGCCCCTATTACTTTGTTAGGTCCCAAAATCAACGTTGGTGACATAGCACCCGATTTTATCGTGCAAGATTTAGCAATGAAGCCCATTAAATTATCCGATTTTAAAGGTAAAATCAGAATTATTAATTCGGTTCCATCCATTGATACTTCGGTATGCAGTGCCCAAGTTCACCGTTTCAATGTAGAAGCAGCAAAACTAAAAGATACCGTGATATTTTCAATTAGTGTTGATTTACCTTTTGCATTAAATCGCTATTGTGCGGCTGAAGGCATTGATGCGGTCAAAGTCACTTCTGATCATAAAGATCTGGATTTTGGTTTAAAATATGGCACTGTTATTGAAGAGCTACGCTTACTTTCCCGAGCCGTATTTGTCATTGATAAAAATGACAAAATTGCTTATGTTGAATATGTTAAAGAAACGTCTTCTGAACCTAATTATGACAAAGCCCTAGCGGCGGCTAAAGCGTTAGCATAAATCAAAGCAATAATACATCGCCATCCTCTGCCAATAGTGGTGGCGATGATTTAATTTAAGATTTATTGATAGCAGCTATTTAATAGACAAAATTATTCAGTTATAATCCAATAAAAACATACCTCCTCCATAATCTTAATCATGAATAATAGTATTAACCGATCTCGTATTTGGTCATCAATTCTTTGCCTTGCATTTGCGGCATTTATTTTTAATACAACGGAATTTGTACCTGTTGGATTATTACCTAATATTGCTGAAAGCTTTTCAATGGATGTTGCTCATGCTGGATTATTACTCACCATTTATGCATGGTCTGTTTCGTTATTCTCATTGCCACTCACAGTATTAACGTCAAAAATGGAGCGAAGAAAACTACTAATTTTTCTATTTTGCCTATTTATTGGTAGCCATATTTTAGCCGGATTTGCGTGGAATTTTTACAGTCTGATGGCAGCAAGGATTGGCATTGCTTGTGCTCATGCGGTATTTTGGGCAATTACAACACCGCTTGCAGTTCGATTAGCACCTAATGGTAAAAAAGCTAAAGCAATGGGCTTTATTGTTATTGGCGTATCGATGGCAACCATCCTAGGAATCCCAATTGGTACCATCATAGGGCAACTCGTTGGCTGGCGCGTGACTTTTTTATGTATTGCTGGTATCGCTTTTTGCGTGATGATATTACTGCTCCGTTTATTACCTACTGTACCAAGCATGGATATTATCTCTATCAAAGATATTCCAACGGTATTAAAACGGCCAATACTGCTTAACATTTATCTATTAATAGCCATTATTATTGCTGGCCACTTCACTGCTTATACCTACATTACGCCATTTATGAAAGATGTTGGCGGATTTAATCAAAATGTTATCGTCGCTTTATTGTTAGTAGTCGGTTTTTCTGGCATGATTGGCAGCGTTATTTTTGCAAAATACGCCGAAAAAAATCCAACCGCCATTTTAGTGATCCCTATGTTGTCATTGATCGCTTGTTTATTATCACTTTATGTCTGTTCGTTCACACTTTATACCGCAATCATTCAATGTTTGATCTGGGGGCTTTCGATTACCATTATTGGCATGGTCATGCAAAGCAAAGTCATCGACGCAGCGCCCGATGCAACCGATATTGCCACATCTGTTTATTCAGGTATTTACAATATTGGAATAGGCGGAGGCGCTTTTATAGGTAGTAAAGTATTAATTTTACTATCAACGGAGGATATTGGTTTTGTTGGCGCCGTTTTCGTTATTATTGCGTTGTTATTTTTCTGTCTTTGTTCTAGAAAATTGTGGAATAATAAAACCATTTTATAAAAATCTTAAAGCTCAGAAACAGCATTATTTATTATATAACGCCAATAAATAATGCTGAAAATAACACTCTTACATTATGATTTACTTAAAGACTCTAACTGTTCCCATCGTTCAAAAGCAGATTCTAATTCGGCTTCTTTGTCGGTCAAAGATTGTAAGATTGGACCTGTAACCTCGTGGGGTTGATTAAAAAAGTCACTTTGACCAATCTGTGCTTGTAAATCAGCAATAGCTAATTCTAATTGTTCTATTTTGCTTGGTAATTGTGTTAACTCTCGTTGCTCATTATAACTCAACTTAACCTTCTTTTTAGTGGCTTGATCATTGCTTTTGTTATTCGTCGTGCTTAATGCTTTTTTAGGCTGTTTAACATCATTAACTGCCGCTACTTTAACCGGTTGTGCTTGTTGCTGTTGTTGCAGAGCATCGGCATAACCACCGGCATAAATACCAATATGCCCTTTGTCCTCAAAAAACCAACATTGGGTAACCACATTATCAACAAACTGCCGATCATGACTAACTAGTAAGACTGTTCCCTGATAATCATTAACCAACTCTTCTAACAATTCCAGCGTTTCAATATCCAGATCATTGGTCGGTTCATCAAGTATTAATAAATTACTAGGCTTTAAAAATAGTTTAGCCAGCAATAAACGATTACGCTCCCCACCTGATAATGCACGAACAGGTGTTCGGGCGCGTTTTGGCGGGAATAAAAAATCTTGCAGATAACCAAGTATATGACGTGATCGTCCATTAACCATCACTTCTTGTTTACCTTCAGCTAAATTATCCATCACGTTTTTTTCAGGATCAAGCTCTAATCGATATTGATCAAAATAGGCCACTTCAAGCTTTGTACCACAATGTACGCTACCTGATGTTGGCGCTAAATTGCCTAACATCAGTTTTAACAACGTCGTTTTACCAATACCATTAGGACCAATTAGAGCTATTTTATCGCCACGTAATACTTGTACAGTAAAATCATTAACTAGCAATTTATCTGCTATCTGATAGGTCACATTTTCAAGCTCAAAAACGATTTTTCCTGAACGTAATGCTTCTTCAATTTGCATTTTGGCACTGCCCATCACTTGGCGACGCTCACTATACTCTTGACGCATTGCTTTTAATGCTCGTACTCGCCCTTCATTACGTGTACGGCGTGCTTTAATACCTTGGCGAATCCAGACCTCTTCTTGAGCCAATTTTTTATCAAATTCAGCATTTTGCAATTCTTCAACGCGCAATGCTTCCTCTTTACCAAGTAAATAGTTATCGTAGTTACCGCTCCAAGAGGCAATTTTACCTCGATCTAAATCAATAATACGCGTTGCCATTTGGCGAATAAACGAACGGTCATGAGAAATAAACACAATACTGCCATTAAAGCTTTTCAAAAACTCTTCCAACCATTTTATGGTTTGAATATCTAAATGGTTTGTTGGTTCATCAAGCAATAAAACCGATGGTTGACAAACCAATGCCTTGGCTAATGCAGCTTTACGAAGCCAGCCACCTGATAGTGAAGATAACAATGCATCACCATCAAGTGATAACGACGAAATAACATTACGAATACGACTATCTAATTGCCAGCCATTTTGATGATCTAACTGCTCTTGCATTTTCGCTAATTTAGCCAAGTTACTTTCGCAAGGATCGAGTTCAACGCGATGAGCCAAATCATAATAATCTCGTAATAACTGTGCTTGTTCGTGTAATCCTTCTGCCACAAAGTCAAACACATTGCCTTGCACATCGCGAGGAGGATCTTGCTGTAAACGTGAAACAATCACATTATTTTCATAAATAATTTGCCCTTCATCTAATGGCACTTCTTTATTTAACACTTTAAGTAACGTTGATTTGCCAGCACCATTACGACCAACAAGACAAACACGCTCGTTTGGTTCAATAGACATATCGATATGATCAAGCAATGGCGCATCGCTAAATGAAAGATAAGCATTGGTAAGATTAATTAATGACATATTAGTGATTTTTTTTGGATATTAAGTAATAAGGTATTATTCTATCATAAAGTTGCCAAAGGTAACTAAATCAAATACCAAAGATACACTAATAGGTGTCACAAATATTAGAAATTACTGTTCTATTCTATAAAAAAACACAAATACTGTTATATTAATTAATAAAAATATTAATTCGCTCGGTATGGAGATTATTATGAGCCATATGTGGACATTTCAACGTGTTGGTGGACTTGATCAAGTTGTATTTAAAAGTGCCAATGACATTATCAATTTACCTGATTTAGACCCTAAATTATGGGTTGCTCTAAGTTGCCCAACAACAGGCTTAGATTTTGATAAGCGAACTTTAGCCCTACTTGATTCGGACAATGATGGACGTATTCGCATACCTGATATTTTAGATGCCATCAGTTGGACTCGAGATAAAATTATTTCATTTGATAGTATTTTAAAAATGAATGAAACACTCCCATTATCACAAATTAACACATCAACTCCATCAGGAAAAAAACTCTCTGTCACCGCTGATAGCATTTTAGCAAGCTTAAATAAAAGTCAGTTGGATTATTTAACGCAAGATGACATACAGCAATGTATAAAAATCAATGCTGACAAGCTTTACAATGGTGATTTAATCTTCCCAGCATCAAGCGAATTATCACCTGATATGCAAGCATTTATTCAAACGGCAATCAAAACCACGGGTGCGCAGAAAGATATGAGTGGACAAAATGGCATTGATTTAAACATAGCTACTACCTTTGTCGACAACCTAAAAACATGGTTACAATGGCAAACCAAAATAAATAACACACAAACACCATTTGGGAAAGATACCGCCGAAATTTGGAAATTAACCCAGCTATTAAAACCCAAAATTGATGATTATTTTTTACGTGTTGAACTGGCACAATACGCACCGCAAGCACAAACCGCGCTCAACGTCGACGAAAAATATATCGTACCAACACAAAATGGATTACTGTCTGACGAAGCTTTAGCCGAGTTACCACTATCAAAAATCGATAAAACCAATGCGCTAGATCTTGTCAATGGCCTTAATCCACTTTGGAAAGCTAAAATCAGCCGATTTAAAACATTAGTGGCGTCATCCTTATCTAATCCCGATCAACTAACACAGCAAGAATGGCAAGATATTCAACAAAGTTTGCAAGCTTACACAGTCCTTATTAGCGCTAAGCCTAAAATGGCACAATTAACGGTTGAAATTGAACCTTTTGCCAGTTTAGAAGATATGTCAAATAACGCCATTACCAATTTAGCTAACGATGATTTACTCAACGAATTTAAGCAGATGGTTGAACAAGATAACAAAACACCAATATCTGCATCAGATGTACTAGTGTTAGAAAAATTAGTCCTGTTTCATAAACATCTTTACCGTTTACTGGTTAACTTTGTCTCTTTTGCAGACTTCTTCACACCAAAAACTCGAGCTGCCTTTCAACTAGGTAATCTTTATATAGATGGTCGCTGTGCAACTCTTTGTGTTGCAGTTGATAATATCGCCAAACACGCAACCATGGCAAATTATTCTGAACTTTGTCTACTTTATTGTGAATGTACACGGCATGGGCAAAAACAACTGATTGCCGCTGCCATGACCGCAGGGCAAGGTGATCTATTAATTGAAGGTCGCAATGGTGTGTTTATCGACAATGAAGGGAACGATTGGGATGCCAATGTCGTTAAAATAATAACCAAACCAATTAGCATTCAGCAAGCGATTTTGGCACCATATCAGCGCATTGGGCGCTGTATTACCGAACAAATTAACAAATGGGCAAGCAGCAAAGATGCCGATGTTGAAAAATCGAGTGTACAAGCATTGCAAAACCCAGCTAATAAATTTGATATTGGCAAAAGCGTCGGTATTTTTGCAGCAATCGGTTTAGCCGTTGGAGCAATCGGCACGGCATTAGCTTCGATTTTTCAAGCGATCTTTTCGCTCACTTGGTGGCAATTCCCTTTGTTTTTTGTTGGGATATTCCTGATTATTTCTGGTCCTTCTGTTATTTTAGCATGGTTAAAATTACGCCGAAGAACTCTTGGACCACTGCTTGAAGCATCAGGCTGGGCTATTAACGGGCAAGTTAAAATCAACTTAATGCTAGGCGGGCTACTCACCAGCAAAGCCGAACTTCCAACAAATGCAAAACGTAATTTGCATGACCCTATGAAACAGCGCCATCAAAAGCTGATCGTTACTTTTTGGTTAGCTATTTTACTTGTTGGTGTTGGAGCGACAGCGGGATGGTTATGGCATGAAGGTTACCTTGACCGCTATATCGAGCAGCATAATCAAGAACAAACCAAAAATAAAACTGACACAACCACCAATATTGACAAATAAAACCAACAAACCATTTCGCCGACAATAGTCGGCGAAATTAATCAGCCATTAATGCTGATAAACCGGCAAGCGGCGACAAATAGCTAAAACTTTGTCTTTTACTACTTGAATGGTTTGCTCGTCATCAATATTATCTAAAACATCACAAATCCAATTTGCCAAATCGCTTGATTCAGCTTCTTTAAAGCCTCGGCGAGTAATAGCTGGCGTACCAATACGCACGCCTGATGTCACAAACGGACTTTGTGGATCTTTAGGTACACTATTTTTATTGACAGTAATATTGGCACTCCCCAAAGCAGCATCAGCTTCTTTACCGGTGATATTTTTATCAACTAAATCAATTAAAAACAGATGATTATGTGTTTCACCAGAAACCACTTTATAGCCACGTTGTACAATCACGTCAACCATCGTTTTGGCATTTTTAACCACTTGTTGTTGATATTCTTTATAAGTGGGTTCCATTGCTTCTTTTAATGCTACCGCTTTAGCGGCAATCACATGCATTAAAGGTCCACCTTGCGCTCCAGGAAAGACCGCCGAATTTAACTTTTTATATAATTCTTCACTGCCACCTTTGGCTAAAATCAATCCACCGCGTGGACCACCTAGAGTTTTATGGGTTGTTGTAGTCACAACGTGTGCATAAGGAACAGGATTTGGATAAACACCTGCGGCAACCAAACCAGCAACGTGCGCCATATCCACAAACAAATAAGCACCCACACTATCAGCAATTTCGCGCATACGTTTCCAATCCACCACCCCAGAATAAGCCGAAAACCCACCAATAATCATTTTCGGTTTAGACTCTTGAGCTGTTTTAGCTAGCTTGTCATAATCAATGCGTCCTGAATCATCAACGCCATAATCCACAATATGATAAAGCTTGCCAGAAAAGCTAACCGGCGAACCATGTGTCAAATGCCCACCTTCTGATAGATTCATACCTAAAACAGTATCGCCAGTTTTTAACAGCGCCATATAAACCGCAAAATTGGCCTGTGAACCTGAATGCGGTTGCACATTAGCATAATCAGCGCCAAATAAGGCCTTAGCACGTTCAATTGCTAATTTTTCAACAACATCAACATATTCACAACCACCATAATAACGTTTCCCTGGATAACCTTCGGCATATTTGTTGGTGAGCTGTGATCCTTGCGCCTGCATTACTCGTGGGCTGGTATAGTTTTCTGATGCGATCAGCTCAAGATGATCTTCTTGACGCTGCTCTTCGCCTTTAATGGCATCCCACAATTCCTTATCATACTCGGCAATAGTCATATCTTTATTAAACATGTTGACTCCTTATTATTTATTGCATCAGCCTTAAAGGCATAGTTGCACAATATGCGTATGCATAATGTGGTATAAAAAATCACAGTTAATTATCCTTACTTAATCAACGTGTGATTTCAATCTTTTTTTAGAGTTATAAAAAATATTTATATTAAATAGACAAATAAAAATGGTCTCAAGGAGGCAGGCATTATCGATAATATGAATCCTAAAGCAGTTTTGATTAGACTTTTAGTGAAAAGCTTTGGAAACAGTGTAAAAAAACGTCAAAGAATGTTTAGGTAGCTAATTTATTTTATTTAATTTTTGTTTTTTTAATAAAGTCAACCTATTAATTACTTGCCCGATATTTAACTTCCACAAAATGTGAACAAATGGGTGACTTTTATTCGATTTTTCATTACATCAATGTTGGCTTAAATATTCGACCTGATGAGAGGATAACCGATACTTATCTACTATGAGATAAAAGAATCGATTATCAATACAAAAAAATAGGAAAATTGATTATTTAGGTGAATAATCAGCTCGAAAATAGTGATCACTTATTTTCGATAATTCACCATTACTAATGATCTTTTTGATACCCTCATTGATATCTTTGGTTAACTGTTCGCCTTTAGCTCCTTTACTGATTAACAAGTAACTGTATGGCGAACCAATACGATCAGCATCTTCTTTTCTTAATTCTATTATTTTAAGATTAAGATTATGTTCGTTAATCAATTGTGATAGCATCACTTTATCGATTAATTGAAAATCATATTGTCCAGTTTCAACATGTTGCAGTACTGGCAATAAATCAGCTTCACTATACACAATTTTAACAGGATTATTGGGATGCTGTTCATTATAAAGCTCTAATGCGGTAGCATAATTCAGTCCCGGTGTCACTTCGGTTGATTTGCCATTTAGATCAGCAAAGTTTTTAATGTCGTTACTGTTTTTTGCCACCGCAATGGCGTACTGGTTTTTAAAAATAGGATCAGAATAAAAATACTTTTCTTTGCGCTTTTCATTCATGGCATAATTATTGGCGCCTACCTGATAACGCTGCGCATCAAGCCCAGCTAAAACAGAAGGAAATTCTGTAATTTCAAAGCTAATCTCGTATTGCGGTAATTTTGCAAATATTGCTTTTACCACATCAATATCATATCCCATTAACTCACCTTTCTCATCTACTGTGGTGAAAGGGCTCGGTGCACCCGATGTTGCAATAATAATTGTTTCTTTACCTTTTGCTTCTTCGCCCTTATTTTGGTTATCACAACCAGTCAAAAATAAAGCCCCTACTGCTAAAATACTTAACCATTTTTTGTAATTCATAAAGCTATTCCCCCGTAAATTTAGCTCAATACCGCAAATGGATTTTTTGCACTCTTTTTTATCGATATTTTAAATAAAACCCATATGTCTCATTTCAGTTATATGATCGGCTTGATAACGCGCCATGCCAGTTTTCATTACTTCAAAGCCCAAATTTTTATAAAATTCGACGGTTTGTGGATGGGTGTAAAGGATGATATTGCACTGTTTTACTTGCTCAACAAGTTTATCAACAATCAGCCGTCCATACTGTTGTCCATGTAGGTGTTTCGCCAATGCAATGTTATATACAGCTGCCTGACAAACACCATCAGATAATGCACGCCCAACACCCACTACTCGGTTTTTTTCCAGTAAAAATACAACGGAATAGCTCTTACGAAACACTAGTTCTTGTGTTTTAGCATCCAATGAACTAAGTCCATAAAAAGCAAGTAAATCAGCGACATCTTGCCAATTAATTCCATCACAATGTTGTCGAATAATAATATTCATTTATACTCCATTTATTAAATTTCATAATCTATTTGCCCAGCAGAATAATATCTGGCCAAAAAATCTTTCGTTCTTGATTGAGTTGGATTTGAAAACACCTGCTGCGGTGAACCATCTTCAATGATTTGACCTTTATCTAAAAATAGCACCCGAGTTGCAATATCATGTACAAAACTCATTTCATGAGAAACTAAAATCATAGTAATGCCTGATTTAGCGGCTATTTTGATGGTTGCTAACACTTCACCCACCAGTTCAAGATCTAGTGCCGAGGTGGGTTCATCAAGCAACAACACTTTCGGTTCCATAGCTAACGCCCTAGCAATTGCAACTCTTTGCTGTTGCCCACCTGATAACTGTTTTGGATAATGATAAATTCGCTCCGCAAGACCAACCTGAGCCAATTTTTCATAGGCTATCTGCTGCGCTTTATCCTTTGGGTATTTTTTCACAATCATTAACCCTTCCATAACATTTTCTAAAGCATTTTTTTGTTGAAATAAATTGAATTGTTGAAACACCATTGCTGTTTGCTGGCGAAACGCCACAACTTCATGCCTTTTTCTACAACTGACATCAAATTCAAAATGATCAATACGGATCTGACCTTGTTGTGGTTTTTCTAATAAATTTAAACACCGTAAAAGTGTTGATTTACCAGCACCCGATGCCCCAATAATTGCGACAATTTCATGGGGGCGAATGTGAAAGTTAAGTTGATTCAATATCAGATTATGATGAAAAGATAATGTCAAATTTTGCACATTAATCATAATAATTTCCCTCGGCGATAACTTGGAGTGTTAACACTGTCAGAAATGGTTAAACGCTTTTCTAAATATTTCATAATCAGTTCAATAATAATGGTCAATACCCAGTAAATTAATGCTAATGAAATATAAACTTCAAAATAACGATAACTATGCCCAGCTAAAGTTTTCCCTCGACCGGTCATTTCGGTTACTGAACAAATAAACGCTAATGATGTGCCTTTTAGTAAACCAATTAGCGCATTACCTAAATTAGGTAAGGCCACAATAACGGCTTCAGGAATGACAATTCTTCGTAACAATTGGCTATAGGTCATGCCCAATGATTGCGCAGCTTCAATCTGACCTTTATTCACAGACTGTAATGCTGCGCGGATTGTTTCTGAATTATAAGCTGCCTCGTTTAACGAAAAGGCAATTAACACAAAAAACATTGGAGATATGCCATTAATATTATAGTGAGTGTCATAAAAATAATTGATATAACGCAATAAGATAGGAATACCATAAAAGCTTAAATAAAGCTGTACTAATAATGGCGTTCCTCTTATAAAAGAGACAAATACCGCTGATATTTGTGATAATATCGGTATTTTATTCATTTTGATGATAGCAATAATCAGACCGAGCATTACCCCAAGTAACATTGAGAAAAAAGTAATAAAAAGTGTTACGGGCAAATAAGCAAGTAACATTGGGATTTGAGTAAAAATCAATCCAATATCTAATATATTTGGCATTATAATTATCCCATTAATTAAATTAGTGACTTGAACTAAACTGTTTATCTCGGTTATGTGGTGTATGCCAATTACTCACATCTGGACCTAAGGGTAAAATATCATAAGGATTATGCGCATTATCACCCAAAAAATAGCCTTTCTTTATTGCTTCAAAATCAGTAGTTTCACCAAAAGCAGGTATTTGATAAAGATCTCGTGCATAGGCCCATAAGTTAGGATAGTCGATAATTCGATTACGATTGGTTTTAAAGGCGCCATAGTAGGCAACATCAAATCGAGCTAATGTCACATAGAGGCGAATATCAGAATCAGTTATCTTATCACCAAATAGATAACGTGATTGACTCAAACGCTGTTCTAGCTTATCTAAGCGATTAAAAACAATATGATAAGCATCTTCATAAGCTTTTTGCGAACGAGCAAAACCTGCTTTGTACACGCCATTATTTACTTCATGAAATATTACATCGTTTAGTGCATCAATATCCACTCGTAATTGTTCAGGATAAAGGTCTGGTGCACCCGTTTTATGGAAAGGTTTAAATGCGGTTTCCCAATAATAAGTCAGTTTAAAATAATCGTTATTGACAACTTTGCCAGTTTTTATATCGACAACGGTTGGCACTGTCGCCCTGCCATCATACTCAGGATCAGTTAAAGCATAAATTTCAGGTAGATAACGAATACCTAATACAGGATCAACACCACCGGCATCAAGCGAAAATTCCCAGCCATTAGAGGTTCTAACTGGACTTACTTTACCGATACTAATTACATCATCTAACCCTAATAATTTGATAGCTATCATTGATCGGTGTGCCCAAGGGCAAATAGCTGCCCAAATTAAACGATAACGACCCGCCTCAACGGGTAACTGTCCAGGTTTATCGCCAAATGGTGTACCAAAACGGTTAGTTTGGCGGACAAATGCCCCATTTTTGTCAATTTCATTATTTTCATTAGTAACGATCTTTCCTATAGCTAAAGACATACGCTTACTCCTTATTATTTAGTACTGCAAAATTTAACTCTCTGGACAACTAGGTTAGTTCAATCTAGCATCAAATATTTTGCAGTTAAAATAACAAATAAGCATATTTATATAATTATCAATTATATATGAAATAAGCTACTATATAAAAATTGTCTTAATTTAATTATTTATTTACCTAAACGTCTATATAATCTTTCTGGACGGCCAATTTTCCCATGATTAAGTTCAACTGTTAATAATTTGATTTGGACGCAATATTCTAAATATCGCCTAGCAGTTGTTTTGCTAATATTGGCTTTTTCTACTATTTCATCAACGGTGAGAGCGTTCTCGCTCTGCATAAAAATGTCTTTCACTTTTTGTAATGTGATTTCCTCAATGCCTTTTGAGTGTCGGTTCATATTAACAAAGTCTTTGGTTTGCAAATTGAAAAGTTCATCAATTTTTCGTTGATTGACGTGTTTTTGTAAGCTTTGTCGATATAAAAAAAGTTCAAACCGTTCAAGCGAATGCTTTAATCGTTGATAAGAGACGGGTTTAATCAAATAATCAAACGCACCATAACGAATTGCTTTACTACATGTATCCATATCACTTGCAGCTGTCATAAAAATAACATAACAATCTAGATGATTGTTGATGATATATTCAAATAATTCTATTCCTTTTCCGTCAGGCAAGTAATTATCGAGCAAAATCAATGTTGGCTTTAATTTTTCTACCATCATTTTAGCTTCAGATAAATTCGAAGCAATACCGATTACTTTGACCCTTGTATCTTTTTGAATAAACTCGGCATTGAGCTCTGCTAAAATGGGCTCATCTTCAACAATCAGCACTTTAATGTTATCTTCTTGAAATTCTTTCATATAGTTGCCTTTCTATTGTTTAGGTATAAATACAGAAAAAATTGTTCCATAAGGGGTATTATCTTCAAATGTAATATAACCATTGGCCTTTTTTATATAGGTTGAAACAAGATGTAAACCTATGCCATGTTCTTTACCCTCTTGAGATGTGACGCCAGGTTCGAAAATTGAATCACGAATATTTTCATCGATACCACAACCTTGGTCACTGATCTCAAGTACAATTTCATCTGTTGCATCACTAAGATATAAATAAATTGTTTTATCACCACGATCATTTTTTAAACTGGCATTAAAGGCATTATCAAGCAAATTACCTAAAATTGACATAAATTCTGTTTCGGTGATAAGTGAAGGTAATACACTTAATTGGCATGCAGGATCAAATAGTAGATTTAAACCTATTTCATGTGATTTTGCATATTTACCAATTAACAAACCACATACAGCTGGCATCTTAAAATGTGTAGTGATAAAATCTAAATTACTTTGATTATCAGCAGAATGCAATGCGATAAAAGATTGCGCTTCTTCATACCGTTTCATATAAATTAAACCCGATAATGTTGCCAACCAATTTAGATGCTCATGCCTTAATGCGCGCAAATTATCGACATATTGTGTCACTTGTGTTAATTGCATACTTAATATATTAATATCATCAAAGTTACGAAAAGTAATAACCCAACCTTGAGTTTTATCATCGATGACCACACGAACTTTGCTTGCAATGACAATAATACTATTGAAATAACAAATATGATCATGCATGTCTTCGGTTTGGTTATCATTTTTATAAATAAAATCGCTTGATTTAATAAATGCTCTTAAATCATGTTCATGTAACTCATCATCACTTATCTTAATCTCTAACATAGCACGAGCAGATTGATTAATATTGATAATTTTATAATTAAGATCAATTGCGATAACCCCTTCAAAAATCGACTCCATGATCGACTTTTGGCTTTTCACCAATAGTGCAATGGCTTTAGGCTCTAAATTAAACATCTGTTTTTTAATTGCTTTTGAAAAACAATATGAAAAGATAAATAACGCTAAAAACAATAAGGAGCAAAAAAAGATAAATGGTATAAATTGCTGTATATGCAATGCATAAATATCATCAATCATATAACCGACCGAGACAATGCCGATAATTTTACCGTGATCAACAATCGGTGCTTTGCCTCTTAATGCTAAACCAAGAGATCCTTCACTGATGGATATGCTACTATTACCGTTAAGAACCTCTTGATTATCACCACCAACCATGGGGGAGTGTAAAGGACTATTAGCTGTGTGAAATAGACGGTTGGCATTCGCATCACCAATAACAATATAGCTCGCATCGCTTTGTTCAAATATCTCTGTGATTAAATTAGCGATTTTATTTGTGTCTTTTTCTTTGACATATTCAATTAAACTTGGTAAAACAGATAACTCTTTTGCTTGAATCTGCGCTTTTTCGCCCAAGCTTCGATACAAATTTGTTTCTGTTGTGTTCCAAATATAGCTCTGTAATAGCGCAAGAATAATCAATGAAAAAAACAAAAGCGATAAAAAAAGCTTTGTTGTAAACGATAACGGGATTTTTTTTCGCATTTTTGCATTTACTTTTCAAATTAAATTCTAATAAGTGTAACACAGCATTAAAAAACATTTAGCCTTTAAAACCATAAAAACCACAGTTAATTTATGATTTATATCACAAAAATTTCATTAATTTTTTGTAAAGATACACTCCAACAATTTCGAATAAATTAAGACATTTTGGAGAAAAAAATAAATGGCGGATTTCAAGTCACTTGAAAATAAACATAATCAAAAAGAATCAACGAGTAAGCCCCTTGAAGAAAAGTTAACAGGTTGGCCATATAATTGGTGGCGCCTTATGGACAACTATAAAATTGGTGTAATTCCACTTCCATTATTTATTATTGCCGGTATCCTTATTTGTGCAGAAGTGTTAGTAACTGGCAAGTTACCTAGCGAAATCGTGGTCATGGTGGTTACTTGTGCTTTCTTTGGTTTCTTATGTGGTGAAATTGGTAAACGTTTACCTATTGTAGGTAAAATGGGGGCAGCAGCAATCTGTGCAACTTTTATTCCATCTGCACTTGTTTATTATGGTATTTTGCCTACACCAGTTGTTGAAGCAACGACCAAATTCTATAAAGATACACATATCCTTTATTTATATATCTGCTGTATCATCGTAGGTAGTATTATGAATATGGATAAGAGAACACTTATTCAAGGCTTCTTAAGAATCTTTGCGCCAATGCTTTGCGGTGAAATTGTTGGTATGATTGTTGGTGTAGCTGTCGGTTATTTACTTGGTTTAACACCATTTGAAACATTTTTCTTCTTAGTTTTACCTATCATGGCTGGTGGTGTAGGTGAAGGTGCAATTCCACTTTCAATTGGTTATGCTGCAATTTTAGGTATGGAACAAGGTGATGCACTTGGTCGAGTATTACCGATTGTCATGCTTGGTGGTTTAACTGGTATTATTTGTGGTGGTATTCTTAACCGTATTGGTAAAATTTATCCTCACTTAACAGGTAACGGTCGATTATTACCCGCATCTAAGGATGATGATTCAATGGACAAAAAATCTGCTAAACCTGAAATGGCAATAGATGTTACAACATTTGCTTCAGGTGTTTTATTAGCGGCTATCCTTTATATGGTTGGTATGATTGGACACAAATTAATCGGTCTTCCTGCTCCAGTGGGTATGTTATTTGCAGCAGTTTTTGTTAAATTAGTATCAGGTGTTTCACCAAAAGTATTAAGTGGCTCACAAGTTGTTTATAAATTTTTCCAAACATCAGTAACTTACCCAATTCTATTTGCAGTAGGTGTGGCAATTACTCCATGGGAAAGAATTGTTGATGCTTTCACTATTACTAACTTAATTGTTATTGTTTGTACAGTAGTGAGCTTAGTGACCACTGGTTTCTTTGTGTCAAAAGCACTTGGTATGTATCCTGTTGATGCTGCTGTTATTTCTTGTTGTCAAAGTGGCCAAGGGGGAACTGGTGACGTGGCAATCTTAACTGCTGCAGAACGTATGGAGCTAATGCCATTTGCACAAATTGCAACTCGTATTGGTGGTGCAATTAATGTGTCAGTATCATTACTTATTCTCGGCAATTTCTTAGTATAGATTTAACATATTAAAAAACAACCTTAGTTTATACTAAGGTTGTTTATTTTTATTTTATATTTACAATTAACACAAATAGCTTTTAAGGAGTTTTCATGAAGCTTGTCAGTTATCTTGTTTCTGGTAGAGCAAGTTTTGGTCTTCTTACTCACAACGGTATTGTTGATTTAAAGCAAAAATTAGGTGATAAATATGCCGATTTAAAATCACTACTTGCCGACAAAGAAGGATTATCTATTGCCAAAACCTATCTTGATGCCCCAAGTGACATTGATGAACAAGACATTACTTTTTTACCCGTCATTCCAAATCCAAACAAAATTTTATGTGTTGGTATGAACTATGCCGAAAAACGAGCAGAATTTAATGAAACCAGCTCCGCACCGACGCTTTTCGTTCGTTTTCCTGACTCACAAACAGGTCACAAAACCAATATTATAAAACCAGCCATTACTAATGAATTAGATTATGAGGGCGAATTAGCAATTATTATTGGTAAAACAGGTTTTCGTATTAAGCAAGAAGATGCGTTATCATATGTAGCAGGTTATAGCTGTTATATGGATGGTTCTATTCGCGACTGGCAGTATACATGGTTTACCGCTGGTAAAAATTGGCCAAGCACTGGCGCATTTGGCCCATGTATTACAACAAGTGATGAGATTCCTGATCCAAAAGAATTATCTTTAACCACTTATTTAAATGGCGAGCAAATGCAACATGATTCTATCAAAAATCTTGTGCATACTGTGCCTGAATTAATTTCATATATCAGTACATTTACTCATTTATCGCCTGGAGATGTCATTCTTACTGGTTCACCTGGTGGAGTGGGTAAAAAACGTCACCCTCCTGTGTTTATGCAAGATGGGGATATTATTGAAGTTGAAATTACCAAGATTGGGCGTTTAACTAACTCTGTTGTAGCAGAAAAAGGGTAACATTATGTATGATTTAGCTGATTACACTGTTGTTGATATATCCAAATCAAAACAAGATTATCAAGAAATTGAGCAACTATTATCTCGCTCTGATCTCAATTTAGATTCACAAGTTACCATTTTTATGGTCATAAAAATTGACGCTAAAATTGTAGCTTGTGCAGGGATTGATCGTGATATTATAAAGTGCGTTGCTATTGATCCTGATTATCGTGGCAATCAACTAAATCTTACTTTAATGGATCACACCATAAAATATGCTAACGAAAGCGGCTATTTTCACCTTTTTTTATATACAAAGCCTGAAAATATAGATTTTTTTAAAGGATGTGGCTTTTACCCTATTGTTGAAATAACCGATCTTGCTGTCTTAATGGAAAATAATCCTGTTGGCATTAAACAGTATTGTAAGCAACTGCACACACAACAAAAAGACGGAAAAAAGATTGGCAGTATTGTTATGAATGCCAATCCTTTTACTAAAGGTCATCAATATCTTGTACAATATGCAGCCAGCCAATGTGATTGGTTACATGTTTTTGTCGTCAATGAAAATGCATCACAATTTTCATTTGATACACGTTTAAAATTAGTTCAAGATGGTACTAAACACATAAAAAATGTTACTGTGCATGCTAGCTCGCCTTATATTATTTCAAGAGCAACATTTCCGACTTATTTTCTAAAAGATAAGGCAAAAATTGATCAAGCCTATATGGGTATCGATCTGCTTATATTCCGAAATTATATTGCACCAACACTAAATATCGCTTATCGATTTGTTGGCACGGAACCTTATGATGAAGTCACTAAAGCTTATAATGAAGCCATGTCTTATTGGCTTGAAGATAACACTGTCAGTAAACAATCCGCGATCACGGTTGTTGAAGTTCCACGGATAACTGAAGGCGATACTATAGTATCGGCCTCACTAGTGAGAAAATTATTGGCCTCTGGGCGATATGACGAGGTAAAAAAGCTAGTTCCATCTACTACATGGGATTACCTTTCAGCTAATTTGGATAAATTTAAAATTTAATACGTTTTAAAAGGTAAAAAATGAAAATACAAAAAGAAGCCATGGCAGGGACTCTTGAATCAAGCGATTTGTTAGTCAAAGTCATGCCAAACGCGGGAATTGAAATTGTTATTAATAGTGATGTTAATAAACAATTTGGCGATCAAATCCGTGCAGTTGTTGAGCAAACTTTAAATGAGCTTAATGTAACTGACGGTTTAATCATTATTGATGATAAAGGAGCACTTGATTGTGCTATTAAAGCTAGAGTTCAATGTGCAGTATTACGTGGCGCAGAAGAAGAAAACTTAGATTGGAGCAAATTACTATGAAAAAATTACGTCGAAGTATGCTATTTCTTCCAGGTGCAAACGCCGCAATGTTATCGACTTCATTTGTTTATAAACCTGATTCAATCATGTTCGATCTTGAAGATGCGGTTTCAATTAAAGAAAAAGATTCAGCACGTTTATTAGTGGCACAAACATTGCTTCTTCCTGTTTATAAAGAGCATGGAATTGAAACAGTAGTACGAATCAACGCCCTTGATACTCCATTTGGTTTAAAAGACCTTGAAGCAGTGGTAAGAGCTGGTGTTGACGTAGTACGTTTACCGATGACTAACTGCGCTGAAGATATTCATGAGTTAGAAGCACATGTTGAAAGAATTGAAAAAGAGTGTGGGCGTGAAGTGGGCAGCACTAAATTAATGGCTGCGATTGAATCTGCTCAAGGCGTTGTTAATGCCGTTTCTATTGCTCAATCTTCTCCACGTTTAATCGGTATTGCACTAGCTGCATTTGACTATCTTGTTGATATGCAAACTGAGCGTGGCGACGGTACTGAGTTATTTTATGCTCGCTGCGCAGTATTACATGCAGCACGTGTAGCTGGCATTGATGCCTTTGATGTGGTGTATTCGAATGTTAATGATGATGAAGGTTTCTTAAAAGAAGTTAGCCTAATCAAAAAACTCGGATATAACGGTAAATCACTGATCAATCCAAGACAAATTGAACTATTACATAATGCGTATGCTCCAACAGCAGCTGAAGTTGATCATGCTCAAAAAGTAGTTGAAGCAGCAGAAGAAGGTGAAAGAAAAGGCCTTGGCGTTATTTCCTTAAACGGCAAAATGATTGATGCACCGATTATTGCTCGTGCTAGAAAAGTTATCGAGTTGGCTAAATATTCTGGTGTACGTAAAGAAATTTGATAGGATTGAAAAATGACTACTTCTATAAACAAAAAAATTGATGATTTGCTTAAACAGCACCCTGACCTCAAGAATATTACGCCTTTTGTTGATGCTAACGCAACAACACCATATTTAAAAGATGAGTCTAAATACACGCGTAAATTGTGTGATTCTATTGAACAGGCAATTAAAAAATGTGAATTACGTGATGGTATGACTATCTCTTTTCACCATGCATTCCGTGAAGGTGATAAGGTTATCAACAAAGTTGTTGAAACGATCAGTAAGTTAGGCATTAAAAACTTAACGTTAGCTTCAAGTTCATTATTAAGCTGTAATTCGGCTTTAATACCTCATATCGAATCAGGGGTCATTACTAAAATTTATACTTCTGGTCTACGTGGTAAATTAGCCGATGCAATTTCACACGGTTTAATGGAAAACCCTGTTCATATCCATTCTCATGGTGGTCGAGTAAAACTTATCCAAAGTGGTGAAATTAATATTGATATCGCATTTTTAGCTGTATCAACCGCTGATGAACAAGGTAACGCTAATGGGGTATCGGGTAAATCACAATGTGGTGCACTCGGTTATGCTATGGTCGATGCGCAATTTGCTAAAAAAGTGGTACTACTAACTGAAGATATCGTTGGATATCCTAACCATCCGGCAAGTATTCGCCAAGATCAAGTTGACTATATCGTTAAAGTTGATGAGGTGGGTGATCCAACTAAAATCAGTGTGGGGGCAGCACGTATCACTAGCAATCCACGCGAACTGATGATCGCGCGTTATGCAGCTGATGTTATTGAACATTCAGGCTATTTCAAAGATGGTTTTTCAATTCAAACTGGTTCGGGTGCATCGTCAACTGCGGCAACTCGCTTCCTTGAAAATCGTATGCGTGCAAAAAATATCACTGCATCATTTGCATTAGGTGGTATTACAGCAAGTATTGTTGATCTTCATGAAAAAGGATTAGTTAAACGTTTATTAGACACTCAAAGCTTTGATGGCACAGCTGGACAATCTTTAGGTAAAAATAAAGATCATATTGAAGTATCAACCAACGTTTATGCGAACCCAGCATCAAAAGGTGCAAGCGTTGATGAACTTGATATTGTTATTTTAAGTGCTTTAGAAATTGACCTTGATTACAATGTTAATGTATTAACTGGTTCTGACGGCGTTATGCGTGGTGCGTCTGGCGGTCACTGTGATACTGCTGCTGGTGCAAACTTAACAATCGTTGTTGCACCACTGATTCGTAGCCGTATTCCAACGGTAATTAAAAAGGTAACAACACTAGTCACTCCTGGTGAAAGCGTTGATGTGCTAGTAACTGACCATGGTATTGCGGTTAATCCTAACCGTCCAGAAATTGCTGAACGTTTAAAAGCAGCTAATTTACCAATTATGAGCATTGAAGAGCTTTATCAACGTGCTGTATCTTTAACTGGTGAGCCAAAACCAATCGAGTTTAAAGATAAAATTGTTGGTATTGTCCATTTCCGCGACGGTTCAGTTATTGATGTCGTGCGTGAAGTTAAAGACTAATTTTAGTTTTAATTAATAAAGTAATAGCCTGACATGTAAAAGTGTTATGCTATTACTGATTTTATCCAGTGGAAAAAATGCTAATTAAATTTGATGATGGCACTCCAATTAACCTTGAGCAGATGCTATTAGCCAAGGAACAGCGAGTAGAAAACCAAAAACAGGCAATGATATGTTATAAATATCCAATCATATCCTTAAGCCTAGTTATTCCAGGTGCTATAAAAAATAGTAGCGGTGCTCGTTATCTTTTTGACGAAGCAATCAAAGCATTACATCACTGTTTTTTTCAAAATGACATCGCAATAATCAATGAAGATCATTATCACTACATCACCGGTTCAGAAGCTATTATAGCAATAAAATGTTCAGCTAATTCCCTTAAAAAATACTGTATTGATATTGAAAATAATCACCCATTAGGACGTTTATGGGATATTGATGTTATTGACATTGTTACACAAAAAAGCCTGTCACGATCACAATTCGACAACCAACCAAGACAATGCTTAGTCTGTCATGAAACGGCAAAACTTTGCGGTAGAGCAAAACGTCATTCAATTGATGAAATTTTTACAGCGATTGAAAACAAGATAGCAAAATTTCAGAAAAATAATAGCGATAATACTCATTGCTAATAACGGATTAATAAAATAGCATAACTACATACATGATATATCATCAACCCTAATTATAATCTAAAAAATCAGTTATACTGTTTCAAGTGCTTGCTGTAAATCAGCCAGTAAATCAGTAATATCTTCTAACCCCACCGAAATACGTAATAATTGATCTGAAATCCCAGCCGTTTTTCGTGCTTCGGCACTAATACCTGAATGAGTCATTGTTGCTGGATGGCACACAAGACTTTCCACTCCACCAAGTGATTGAGCCAATGTAAAAATATTAAGCGCTTTTAAAAATTTCGGCATAACATCGGCATTGCCAACTAATTCAAAACTGAGTAACGAACCAAAGCCTTTCTGCTGTTTTTTAGCAATATCATGTCCAAGATTAGTTGGTAAAGAGGGATGAAATACTTTAGCTATTTTAGGATGATTAGCAAGAAACCCAACAACTTTTTGCGCATTGTCTTGTTGTAAATTTACACGCGCCGCAAGGGTTCGTAATCCACGTAATAAAAGATAACTATCAAATGATGAAGTCAGCGTACCAATATTATTAGCCCACCATAAAACATCTGTAGCAAGTTGTTGGTCCTTAAAAACTAAAATTCCTGCTAATAAATCCGAATGTCCGTTTAAAAATTTAGTACAAGAGTGGGTAACAATATCAGCACCAAGCTCCAATGGTTTTTGTAAAATAGGCGTCATAAATGTATTATCGACTAAAACCAAAGCACCTACATCATGCGCTTGTTGCGCAATTTTTTTTATATCAACAACACGCAGTAATGGATTACTTGGTGTCTCAATCAAAACTAATTTGGGATGTAAGCTTAATGCTTCTTGTAATGCGACCAAGTCAGACTGATCCACAAATTTTACCTTAAAATAACCTTTCTCGCTCAAACTATTAAACAAACGATAGCTACCACCATAACAATCATGGGGGGCAACAACTAAGTCATTTGGCGCTAATAAGGCAACACTAATAAGGTGAATTGCTGACATGCCACAGTTAGTTAAAATAGCATCGGCACCACCTTCTAATTTTGCAACTGTTTCTTCCACCAATCGCCGACTTGGATTTGCTTTTCGCGCATAATCAAATTTCCTGGGTTTAGCAAATTCTTCATAACGATAACATGTAGATGGAGTGATAACAGGTACGACACTGCCATATTGATCATCAGTATTGAGCCCACCACGAACAGCAATTGTTCCTTGGTTTAAATTGTTAGCTTGACTAGTCATAATAACATTCCTCTAAATAATGTTTTGCTTACTTCAAGAATAGATTGTATAAGAATAACACACTGAATATAGACGTCAACATGTCTAGATGTCTAACTATCTTGGTGTATAGATTGCAGAAAGATAAAAAAAACGTTAGAATTGCCCACATTATTTGTGATGTAATTTGGTGAAAATATGATGGAATGGAATGGCGAATATATAAGCCCTTATGCTGAACATGGTAAAAAAAGTGAGCAAGTAAAAAAAATTACAGTATCAATTCCGTTAAAAGTGTTAAAAATATTGACTGATGAGCGTACTCGCAGACAAGTTAATAATTTACGTCACGCAACAAATAGTGAATTATTGTGTGAAGCTTTTCTTCATGCTTATACTGGTCAACCTTTACCTTGTGATGATGATTTACAAAGAGATCGTGAAGACGGTATTCCCAAACAAGCTCAAAAAATGATGCAAGATTTAGGCATCACCCCAGAATTCGATTGATTATTAACTAAAAGTATTAATTTTCAAAAAGCAAAAAGGCGCACAATGCGCCTTTTCAACTACTATTGGTTTTCAGATACGGTTTTTCGGAAAATTATTTTTTACCGCCAACCATAGCAAAACGTTGTTTGAACTTATCTACACGTCCACCAGTTGCAACATCACGTTGTTTACCAGTATAGAATGGGTGACACTCACCACATACATCAAGATGAATATCATGACCAATAGTAGAATGAGTTTTAATAACATTACCACAAGAGCATGTTGCATTAATTGCAGTATATTCTGGATGGATACCTTCTTTCATAATAAACCTCTAAAGTTTGTTCGTATCGCTATATAAATGGCTAAAAGCAAAATCTATACACCATACGAGTGTTAAAAAACATGATAAGGTTGCAAATTATATGCCTTAAAAGTTAAATAATCAAGCCATAAAAAGACAAATTAAACGGGTAATTGCCCTATTGTCACTTGTAATTCAACCTTTTCACCATTCCGCAATACAATAATGGGGACAATCATACCCGGTTTCAACTCGGCAATTTGATCCATGGTTTCAACAATGGATTTAACAGGCTTATTATCTACCATAATCAAGATATCATTAGCTTGTATACCCGCTTGTAAAGAAGGTCCTTCAACATTGGTGACTAAAATACCTAATACCACTGGCATATCATTTGGATTTTGAGTGGGCGCAAATTCTAATCCATCAATACCGATATAACCACGAATAATTTTTCCATCCTGAATCAACTTATTCATGATCTTTACAGCTAAAGAAGTCGGAATTGCAAATCCAATCCCTTCCGGAACATCATTACCCAAATTTTTTGCAAAGGTGAGAGTATTAATTCCCATTAATTCACCTTTAGTATTAACTAGTGCTCCTCCAGAATTACCGTGATTTATTGATGCATCAGTTTGAATAAAATTCTGTCTTCTATATGGACTTAGCCCATCGCGACCTGTAGCACTAATAATACCTTGTGTGATAGTTTGCCCTATATTGTAAGGATTACCTATCGCTAAAACCACATCACCAATCTTCGGTTCACGCTGAGGATTAATGGTAATAGTTGGAATATTAGAGGCTTCTATTTTTAATACGGCAAGATCAACAAGTTTATCAGAGCCTACCGATAAAGCCTCAAAAATTCGTCCATCTTGCAGTGCAACAATAATTTGCTCTGCATCTTCAACAACGTGATAATTAGTAACAATATATCCCTGTTCACTCATTATTACCCCTGAACCAAGTGGAGTAATTGGACTATCTTGTGATTCTTGAGAAACAGAATTAATTGAGCGACTATAAATATTAACTACTGCGGGCGCTGCAGTTTTTACGGCATCAGAATAACTTAAAGGTTCGTTACTGAAAATAGAAACAAAAAAATGCAATTGCTTTCCGTTTCGTAATGAAGGAAAAATAATTAATAACGCAACGGCTAAAACTACACCGATTAATATTGGCCATAAAAATTTTTTAAGCATTGCCGTCAGATGATAGTAATTAGATATAGCAACGATTTTAGCATATATACAAAAGTGTTAAAATCACTGTTTTTCGCCGACGCCAAAGCATCGACGAAATAGAGTTAAATTATCTTCTAGTTTGAAAAAAATTATCTTAAAATGAGATAAATTCGGCTATCTCCTCGTACTATATTAAGCGCAATAACAGACGGATTACTATCAATGATTTTGCGAAGTTCTGCAATATTAGTTACTCGTCCTTTGTTAACGCCAGTAATCAGATCTCCCTCTTGTAAGCTAAGTCGAGAAGCAGGTGAATTTTTAGCAATCTTTTCAATTAAAACACCTTTTTGACCTTTTATTTCACCATTACTAAGTGTTGCACCATCAAGAGCAGTATGCAATGATTTTGCTTCGGTTACTGCCTCATCGCTATTTTTGAGTTTTACCTCAACAGACATTTGTTTACCATCTCGAATTAAGCCTAATTTTACAGTTCGCCCAGCACCAGTTGTGGCAATTTTTGCACGTAATTCAGCAAAACTATCAACGGGTTTACCGTCCATTGAAATAATAATATCGCCAGATTTAATTCCTGCAGCTTGTGCGGCTGAATTTTCAATCACTTCACTAACGAAAGCACCTTTTTGAACATCAACATCAAATGCTTTCGCTATATCCGATGTCAGTTCATTACCTTTGATGCCAAGCACACCACGTTTGACCTCACCAAACTCAATAAGCTGCGATGTTAAACTTTTTACCATATTACTAGGAATTGCAAAGCCAATCCCAACATTACCACCATTTGGCGCAATAATCGCAGTATTAATACCAACGAGTTCACCATTTAAATTAACAAGTGCTCCACCAGAGTTTCCTTGGTTAATTGAAGCATCTGTTTGAATAAAATTTTCAAAACCATTCATATTAAGCCCACTGCGAGCCAAAGCTGAAATAATCCCCGAAGTAACAGTCTGACCAATACCAAATGGGTTACCAATAGCAACAGTATAATCACCAACCCGCAAATTATCAGAATCAGCCAATTTAATCGCCGTTAATTTTTTTGCATCATCAAGTTTAAGCAATGCTATATCACTTTGTGGATCTTTACCGATTAGCTTTGCTTTATATTCATGTCCATCATTAAGAGCAACCGTGATTTTATCGGCACTATCAATAACATGATTATTCGTCACAACATAACCTTTTTCAGCATCAATAATCACACCAGAGCCTAGACCTGTAAACACTCTTGATTGACTATCAGGGTAACCAAAAAAACGTCTAAATTCTTCTGGCATATTATTTTGCATTTGCGTAGTACCCTCAACCTTAATACTAACAACTGATGGTAATACCGTTTCGAGCATAGGTGCCAAACTTGGCTGCTGTGTATTACTGTCGGTTGAGGTAGGAGGAAAAGAAGCATAAGCATCGGGATGTGATGCTAAACTTAATCCTATACTTAACGCCATAATACTTAATAATTTTTTTTGTTGTTTTAATGAATTAATCATCTTATAACTCTCGCTTTCACAAAAATTTAATCTCTATAAAATTGCTTGACCATTAGGAAACGGCGAATAAAACCATAGTAGTTAAGATTTGTGTTCATCCGCTTTAAATAAACCAGAAGAATTATCGGAATAATCTCTAGGCTGCTTATCAAGTATCATTTCTTTTGTTTCATCTGAATCAGAGTTGGAATCAAAATCCAAAGATGCGGCTTTATCGCCATCAATAAATTGACTAGAATTTTCAGCCATATGTTGATAAAGGCGGCGAAAATCTTTAGCCATACTATCCAATATCTCAGCACTATGAGAAAAATGTTTAGCAATCATTTGTTTTTGCGCTATTAATTCATCTTTTGTTTGTTCTAGCTCATGTTTAACTTTGGTATATTTACGAGCCTTAGGGCTAATAACGCTTACAAAAATAAAACCAATAATAAAACCAATTACTAATCCAATTATAAGATAAGTAAGCATATCTTTATCCATTATTCACTCCTTATATCTTCAAGATATATCATTTTATAAAATTGAAATCCAATTATCAGCACTTATTTTGCATGGTTAGCAAGTTTTATCAATTGTTTTTTTAACTTATCTGGTGCATTTTCCGCTAATGCATATAAAAACATGGCACTTTTAGCTGTCATCACACTCGATACTAAAGAGGACTTAACAGTCTGAGAATGGCGATGTGACAACTTGACCGAAATATCCGGATTAATCTGATATTGGATAGACGATAGAGACGGTAAGATATTTTTTCGTATCTCTGACATTAAATTACTTTGTTCATATTTCAGTCTCGTTAACCAGCCAGCAGTGCTTACCTCTAAAATCAATACGCCTTCGCGATAATTAGCCACTCGACATTGTTGATTCAATGGGGATGGCAATAAATCGTTAACCTCTTTAGCCAATGTTTTTAATGCATTAGTTCTTTCTTGGATCTTAGAAAAACAAGAGGCTTGAGTTATTATTGACGTCAATACTTGTGGCTCATTAAAACGCATATCTTGACTTCCTCTCCTTTCTTAATCAATAAAAAAAGTTTCGCCTAAAAGCTAAAAATAAGTATTAGTTTAATAATTTACCCTATTTATCGTCAAAAGTCTTATTGAAAAAATTTATTTACTGTTTTATAAAAATTTCTTTACTAATATGATGTTCAAAACTTCAGTTAAAAAAAATAGATAACTGATAATGGATTGAAATTTATCAGAAATACTAAAAAGATTAACTGCAATTTAAAGGCATTTTTTCATAAAAGTTTTATAAATCTGCAGATGGATAATCCTTTTTTTGATTGTAATTAATTCGCTTAATATTAGAATAATATTTAAAATCATTAATTAACATCTTGGTAAGCATTGTATCGTAATACATAAAATGCTATTAAAGCATAACTCTTTTGACATTCTATCCTATTAAGCGTTATATTGTTTTTTGATATTTTCTACATCTATATCATTAAGCAGTTAAGCAGTTTTTTATAAGCAGTTTAAACTTAAGAGGTGTAATATGGGTATCTTAAATAACATTTTTTCTAAAGTATTTCCTAACGCTCAAGCAACAGTAGAAAATGCAGTTGATGCTGTGAAAGATAAAGTCGGAAACATCACAGCATCTGTCAAAGACACAGTATCAGATGGCTCAAAACAAATTCAAGATAAGGTCGAGCAAGGCACATCCGCAACTAATGTTGATGTCACCTCGATTCTTGATAATTTAGCTAAAAAGCATCCTGAAGCACTCAACTGGAAAACGTCTATCGTCGATTTATTAAAATTACTCGGTATAGATAGTAGCTTAGATGCACGTAAAAAATTAGCACAAGAGCTAAATTATACTGGCAGTACTGATGATACTGCAGCAATGAATACATGGTTAATTAAAGAAGTCATGAAGAAAATCGCTGAAAAAGGCGGTAACATTACTCATCTCTTTTCTTAATCGAACAATCTAAGATAATGACGATCCACCCAATCTTGGGTGGATTTTTTATAATATTCGATCAGCTATTCATTAACCATTTGTTATTAAATCAATAAACTAAGCCTTAAAAGCGTGTAATTGATTCATCGCAGCATTAACACCTTGAGATAATAAAATATCCGTACAGCGCACTGATTCATCAATAGCTTGATCAATCAATGCTTGTTCAGGTTTAGAGGGTTTGTTAAGAACGTAGCCTACCACTTTATTTTTATCACCAGGATGACCTATACCAATCCTTAATCGATGAAAATTTAAATTATTACCCAATTTGCTGGCAATATCTTTTAGCCCATTATGCCCACCATGACTACCACCAAACTTAAGTTTAGCTATACCTGGATTCAAGTCGAGTTCATCATGGGCAACTAATATTTCTTCTGGTTTTATTTGGTAAAATGACGCCATAGCTTGCACCGCCTTACCACTTAAATTCATAAATGTAGTTGGAACTAATAAACGCACATCATGACCAGAAATATTGATTCGTGATGTGTAACCAAAAAATTTTGGTTCATTTTTTAATGATTGATTATAACGCTGAGCCAATTGTTCAACAAACCATGCGCCTGCGTTGTGCCTTGTTGCTGCATATTCATTGCCGGGATTGGCAAGTCCTACTATCAGTTTTATTGTTGTCATAATATTTTTATTGTCACTGATTTTATTGTGAAAAATGCCCCAAAAGGGGCATTTAACTCAATGAAAAAATAGATTATTGATGGAACATAGCTGAAATCGATTCTTCATTACTGATTCGACGAATTGCTTCAGCAAGCATACCTGACAATGTTAATTGGCGAACATTTTTCAATGCTTTTACTTCAGCCGTTAATGGAATTGTATCGCAAACAACAATTTCATCAATAGCACTGCTTTTAATGTTACTCACTGCTTTACCTGAAAAAATTGGATGCGTTGCATAAGCAAACACTCTTTTTGCTCCTCGTGCTTTTAAAGCGTCGGCTGCTTTACAAAGTGTTCCTGCTGTATCAATCATATCATCAACTAAGATACAATCTCTATCTGCAACATCACCAATAATATTCATCACTTCAGCTTCATTTGCACGTTGACGGCGTTTATCAATAATCGCCATATCAGTATCATTAAGTAGTTTAGCTATCGCGCGAGCACGCACCACACCACCAATATCTGGAGATACCACAATTGGACGTTCAAACTGACGTTGTAACATATCTTCTAAAATAACTGGGCTAGCAAATACGTTATCCACAGGCACATCAAAAAAACCTTGAATTTGTTCTGCATGAAGATCAACGGTTAATACCCTATCAACACCAACAGTTGATAAAAAATCAGCGACAACTTTAGCGGTAATAGGCACACGAGCCGAACGAACTCGACGATCTTGCCTTGCATAACCAAAATAAGGAATAACCGCAGTAATACGACCAGCAGATGCGCGACGCATTGCATCGATCATGACGAGCAATTCCATTAAATTGTCATTGGTTGGAGCACAAGTTGATTGAATAATAAAAACATCTTCACCACGGACATTTTCATTGATTTGGACATTAACTTCACCATCACTAAAACGGCTTACAACAATGTCACCAAGAGAAGTATAAAGACGATTAGCTATACGTTTTGCTAGTTCGGGTGTGGCATTACCAGCAAAAAGCTTCATATCAGGCACGAGAAATCCTCAAGCATGTATTCATGATTACTTAATTCGTAATCGGTTAAATCGGGGCTACAATTATATAATCATTTATCTATCATGCTCAACCACAATATAAAAATAAATCAAAAATATTTGATAGCAGATTATAAACAACATAACTACTTTATACAGATAACTGCAACAAGTTATAAGCAAGGTATAATCCGATAGGCAAGCTCAAGTCATCTGAGACAAATAGACGGATCTAGTTATTCTTTTATTTAAAAATTATAGTTCTATAGGGTATAACATAACATTATCTGGAGTAGTAAAAAATGATACATAGCTACCTATTTCACAGCTGTCAGATGCTTCTATAAAAATAATATCTTTTCCAAGTGACAAAACTAAAATACCTTGTTCCTCACAAGATATCACTTTTACATTAAAAACTATGTGGTTATCAATTAAATTGATACTACAATTATGTTTTTCTGCAAGGACTATATTTTTATCCCACTCAAAAAAATCATTGATTTCTAATTCAATATGATAAGAAGTATTAGATAATAGTTTATTATCTTGCCAATGAGCAGCACCATGACCTAAATCAGATTCGAATGTGACTAAATGTTCGCCTATTTTACCGTTTAAAGTAATTTTCATTTTGTAATACTATATTCTAACTTAGATAAAATACACTAACTCATACAAATTTTTAGGAAATAGCTACACCCTAAGCTTATCGATAAAAGTAACAACTTATTACTTTCAATATATTACCTAGTTACATTCACGACTATTTTCAGGTTTGCTATTTCAGATTCTTTTACTTGTCCACTTTTTTGACTAAGATTGATGTAGCTAGCTTGGTCATTGTTACAGAAAACCTTCCTCTTTCAATTTAGCAAGTACTTCGCGCCCTTTTTCAGATAACTCCAGTTTTTTTAAATAAATAATAAGCCTGTTTTGTGAAGCCATTGATATACTTTTTGGATACTTTATGAAAGAATCTAATGCTTCATCAGGGAAAGGAATATTAGGATTATTATATTCATCTTCATCAGGATTATAATCATCTTCAATTTCTGTTCTGGTAATCATTGATAAAAATGCATCAAAGGAATTTGCGACAAGCTTTAAATTAGTATTTTGTTCTAGATAACCATTTTTTACAGACATGTCAAAATAGAGATCATTAACTTCATGATCCCAATAATAAACTTCGCCATTTGGGCTTAAGCAAAGTAGATCACCATAATTAAGCGTGGCTATGGCAAAATAATTTTCGGGTATTCTATCTAAATAAGTATCATTAATCTCAATGAGATCTTCATAATATTTCTTTGAAAAACCCAAAATGACCTCTAAGGGTAATGATTCTCCATCACAATCAATACAGTAGTCAAAATTAACCTCAGTATTAAAAACAACTACATTATATTTTTTCAAGAAATCAATATAAGTATTATTTGAATCTATTTTTAACTTTAACTTTGAAATACGTTTATCAATGTCTTTTGGAACATTGTATTTTGATTTAAACATGTTAACTCCTAATATTTTCATGAATAAAAATGAATGCGTTACTGGTATTAAGAAAGCTATTATGAAATTTTAGCGCCAAAATAATCATATAATTTTTATCGACATTATACCAGTCAGATGGAACGTTATAAAACTATCTGTTACAGCATTAAACCTTTGGTTAAATTTGAAAATATATCGACAATAAGTTAAGACGACAAGCGGAATATTTACTTTTTAGGCTGTATTTTTTGTAAAAAATATTCAGGATTCTATACCGTTTGGTGATTAATTGAGATTTAGCTGTATTCCATTTGTTAGATTCACAAGATAGAAAATTATTTATTCAATATTATCATACGGTAAACAACATAAAACGATTTCTTGAAAGGCGTCTTATGCGTTTTTAGAGAATTATTTTAATCATGAAGTGTCAACAACTCGGCCTTTTTCTACACGTTAAGGATATTTAATGTGCTATAAGAAAATTTAATTTATTACCTGTTAATTTTCTATTTTTTCTCATTAAGAATATTAGTAAATAAACGATGTATATTCTGACAAAACCTTGAATTTTCAATTAAATCAGGCAATACAAGCACATAATAAAATACATGCTGAAAATGTAAATTTATATCATAAGGCTCAAAATCTGAATCATTATCAAACTTAAACAAAGTCGCAGTTCCATGTAGCTTTGTACTTTTTGCCTCAATGCAAAAACAGCCCTCACCATTAATATCTAAATTGTAGCCATACTCAAGGTGATGATTTTGCATCTCATCATTTTTATAACAAAATAGAAATTCATCATTTCGAAAACGACTTCGCTCACATTGATAATTCATTGATGCTAATTTTTTGAACCATGCAGAAAACACATCATCTATGGATTTATTAGTATAAAATCCATACATAACTCCAGACCATTCAGCCATATATCTCTCCTAAATAATTTTTTATTCAAATTTATTATTTTTTCTAAATTCATCCAATTTTAGTGCATCTGGGGAAAAATCATCAATATATCCTAATAAGGATATATCGGTTTTATTATTTACCTCAGTTAACCATTGTCAAAAATGATTAAAAATCAAATCATCTTTTTTAGTTTGCAGCAAAAAACCATGACCAATAGTGTAAGAGTCAGATAATATGTTTAGTGCATAAAGGAACTCATCTTTATTTTTAATAATCCAACTTATAGGTAAATTCATCATCATATCGATAAGTTTTAATTCATCATTATAGTCTATCAATGAGGGTTTATTGTTAAAAAAGTGGTAAAGTATATTATCTTCCATATTTGGCATCACATCATTGTTAATGAACAAAAGAACTATGATATAAAATAATGTATTAATTGAGATTATTTTATACCTCAAGCAATATAACCTTTTTGATATACCGCCTACTTTATGTGTAGACGGAATAAGAAAAGTCACTAAATTATAAAAAATTGATACATTAATTTTTAAATGAATGAATGGGAGCAGGAATTCGCCCACCACGATTGATGAAATCATATGAGCCAAATTTGCTTACCGGCATGACTGGTGCATGACCTAGTAAGCCACCAAATTCGATATTATCGCCAACTTTTAACCCCACCGCAGGAATAATGCGTATCGCGGTTGTTTTATGGTTAATCACCCCTATTGCAGCCTCATCAGCAATAATCGCTGAAATAGTTTCAGCTGGCGTATCGCCTGGAATAGCAATCATATCAAGCCCAACAGAGCATACACAGGTCATCGCTTCAAGTTTTTCAAGATTTAGTGCACCGTTATTGACAGCATCAATCATACCTGCATCTTCAGAAACAGGAATAAATGCACCACTTAACCCACCAACATGACCACATGCCATTACGCCACCTTTTTTAACAGCATCATTAAGCATGGCTAGTGCCGCCGTTGTGCCATGCGTGCCCACTGCTTCTAACCCCATTTCTTCTAAAATATGGGCAACCGAGTCACCAATGGCTGGCGTTGGCGCTAACGATAAATCGACAATGCCAAATTTAACACCTAAACGTTCAGAAGCTTCTTTACCAACCAGTTGTCCCATTCGTGTAATTTTAAATGCGGTTTTTTTGATGGTTTCAGCAACAATATCAAAAGGTTCACCTTTAACTTTTTCCAGCGCTCGCTTAACTACACCCGGTCCACTAACCCCCACATTAATCACACAATCTGCTTCACCAATACCATGAAAAGCACCTGCCATAAAAGGGTTATCTTCAACCGCATTGGCAAACACAACTAACTTAGCACATGCCATACTGCTATTATCTGCCGTTAATTTCGCCGCTTCTTTGATAATATGCCCCATTTGCTTTACGGCATCCATATTAATCCCCGTTTGGGTAGAACCCACATTAACTGATGAACAAACCCGTTCGGTTTGTGCTAGTGCTTGAGGAATGGATTTAATTAAAATTTCATCGCCTTTATGATAGCCTTTTTGCACCAGTGCTGAAAAGCCACCAATAAAGTTCACGCCCACCGCTTTGGCCGCTTCATCGAGTGTTTTGGCAAACGCGACATAGTCTTTATCATCGCTTGCGCCAGCAATTAATGATATGGGTGTGACAGAAATACGCTTATTAATAATTGGAATACCGAATTCTGAAGTAATCTCATCGCCGACTTTGACCAAATTTTTAGCTAACCGTGTGATTTTGTCATAAATTTTTTGGCGTGCTTTTTCACCATTACTATCAATACAATCAAGGAGAGAAATACCCATGGTTATTGTACGGATATCGAGCTTTTCTTCCTCAATCATTTTAATGGTTTCGAGGATCTGTTTTGTTTCCATTAGAACTATCCTTTTAAATAAACAACGAATTAATATTACAAACGATGCATAGCATCAAAAATTTCTTCACGTTGTAAGTTGACCTTGACCTTAAGCTTATCGCCCTTTTGGATAAGAGCTGTTTTTACCTCATCAAATGACACTTTAATTTTAGATAAATCAAGTAACATAATCATCGTAAAATATTCATCCATAATGGTTTGGCTGACATCTAAAATATTAATATCTAATTCATACAATTGTTGGCTAATACCGGCAATAATTCCCGTTTGATCTTTCCCGATGACGGTTAAAATGGTTTTCATAATACACTCCGCACAAATTTTAGACATTTAAAAGGTATTTATTAAGCTAACTATAATAGCATCTTCAAAAATTATCGAAATAGGAGTAGATTGTTTTTTCATTAAAGCAAAAAAATTATCACAATAACAGAAAGGGCGATATTATGGTTAATTTCCAAAAATCCAATAAATTGGAACATGTTTGTTATGACATTCGTGGACCAATTCTTGAACATGCTAAACGACTAGAGGAAGAAGGACAAACTATCCTTAAACTCAACATTGGAAACCCCGCCCCTTTTGGTTTTGCAGCACCTGATGAATTATTAGTTGATGTGATTAGAAATTTATCTTCTTCACAAGGTTATTGTGATTCCAAAGGGCTTTATTCTGCCCGTAAAGCAATTATGCAACATTATCAAGCCCGAGGAATTAACAGTTTAGATGTTGAAGATATTTATATTGGTAACGGTGTATCGGAACTAATAGTACAATCTATGCAAGCCTTACTTAATAGTGGTGATGAAATACTTGTTCCTATGCCGGATTATCCATTATGGACGGCGGCTGTTAGTTTATCTGGCGGTAATGCGGTACACTATCTTTGTGATGAGGAAGCAAACTGGTCACCAGATCTAGAAGATATCAAACAAAAAATCACCCCCAAAACCAAAGGAATTGTGATTATTAATCCCAATAACCCAACTGGTGCTGTTTACAGTAAAGACGTGTTGCTTGAAATTGCACAAATCGCGAGGCAAAATAATTTGATTATTTTTGCTGACGAAATTTACGATAAAATTTTATATGATGATGCCAAGCATTATTCAATTGCAGCACTAGCGCCAGACCTCTTTGTGGTGACAATGAGCGGTTTATCAAAAACCTATCGAGTAGCAGGTTTTAGGCAAGGTTGGATGGCGCTTTGTGGTCCTAAGCATCATGTAAAAGGCTATATTGAAGGGTTAAATATGCTGGCATCAATGCGCTTATGTGCCAATGTACCATTACAACATGCTATTCAAGGGGCGTTAGGAGGCTATCAAAGCATTAACGAATTTATTGTACCAGGTGGGCGACTATATGATCAGTGTATGTTGGCATGGCGCTTGCTCAATGACATCCCCGGCGTTTCATGCACTAAACCACAAGGTGCATTGTATCTATTTCCCAAATTAGATCAGAAAAAATTTAATATCCATAACGATCAAAAATTGGTATTAGACTTTTTATTACAAGAAAAAGTGTTACTTGTACAAGGAACCGGTTTTAATTGGCATAAACCCGATCACGTTAGAATTGTTGCTTTACCGCATACCGGAGAACTTCAAGATGCGATCGGAAGATTTGCCAAATTCCTGTCTTCTTATAAGCAATAAAAACAGTAGTACCTTTTGTTTATTGCCCTCTAAGTGTATTGGTTGATGGAGCACTTCATCAATTCAGCAACTAATACCACTATCGAACACAATAAATACTATATAAAAAAGCGTCTTTAGTGACGCTTTAGATTAGAAACGACTGTGCTTATTTTTTTAGTTCAGCAAGTTTTTTACGAATATTAGCAGCACGATCTGATGAAGATGGATGGCTACTTAAGATTGACGAATCACCGCCACCTAATTTATCAAAAGCAGTTGCAAGACCTGCTGGATTAATTTTTTTCTTAATTAAGTAATCGAAAGAATAATTATCCGCATCTTGTTCTTGTTTTTGTGAAAACTGAGAGTTAATCACTGCTGTCGCTAAAGCACCTAAGCTAGATTTAGATAATTTAGCAACTGCTGCATTACCTGATACAGCGGCTGCATCACGAGCAATTTCGGTTGCATATTGTACTTGAATCGCCTTTTTGCTGTGACCTAAAGCAACGTGACCTAATTCATGACCTAAAACACCTTCAATTTCATTGTCAGTCATCATGTCCATTAAACCACTATAAACACGAACACAACCATTAGCCATTGCCCAAGCATTAACATCTTTTGTAATGTATACTTTATAGTTAATTGGAGTTCCATCTAAATTGTTACCAAGTGCTTTAGCAATTTTTTTTAATCGTTTAGCATAAGCACTTTTTGCTGGAGCAACTTTTGATTGAGCATCCATTTCAGCACAAGCTTGTTTAGCTATGTCTTTTACATCATTATCACTAAGTGTTGCAGCCTTTAAACCTTTCATTCCTAAGTTAACTGCATCATTAGGATTCATGTTACAGCCAGCTAGAGACATTGCTGCAACTAAAGGTAGTGCAACTAACAATGTTTTTTGGGTATTTTTCATGCTATTTTCCTTATATTAATATAAATTTCAATTGCCTAATTTCTTTTAGACGGTTGGAATTTTAACGCAACTATCATAATAATCAACAAATAATTACTTGCTTAGGCATTATGAGGGCTTTAGACTAATGCCTCATTTGTTAAGGAACACAATTATGCAACTATCCGATTTTGATTTTTATCTTCCCAAAGAGCTGATTGCCAAACATCCTTCAAAAACCAGAAGTGCATGTCGACTTTTATCACTAGATAGCCATACAGGTAAAATTGAAGATAATATATTTACTGATATTATCGACAAAATAAATCCGGGTGATTTACTTATTTTTAACAACACAAAAGTGATCCCTGCTCGCGTGTATGGCAAAAAAGCTTCAGGAGGAAAAATCGAAATCTTAATTGAAAGGATATTAGATAATAACCGAGCGCTTGCGCATATTAAGGCCTCGAAATCACCCAAAGTAGGCGCTGAACTGATATTAGGAGAAGATGCATCTACTCATGTTACGATGCTAGCACGCCACGATACTTTATTTGAGTTACAGTTTCCTGATGATGTACTTAGCATTTTAAATCAAATTGGACATATTCCATTACCGCCTTATATTGATCGTCCAGATGATGAACAAGACCGTGAAGTTTATCAAACCGTCTATAGTAAAGTGCCCGGTGCCGTCGCCGCCCCCACTGCCGGTCTTCATTTCGATAAACCTTTATTAGAAAGACTAAAACAAAAAGGGGTTGAAATGGCATTTGTTACTTTACACGTTGGCGCAGGAACTTTTCAGCCAGTTAGAGTTGAAAATATTCAAGCGCATGTTATGCATTCAGAATATGCCGAAGTACCAGGCTCAGTTGTGGATGCCGTATTAGCATGTAAAGCGAGAAACAATAAAGTAATTGCTGTGGGAACAACTTCGGTTCGTGCTCTAGAAAGTGCTGCGCAAAGAACAGGTGAAATAGCGCCTTTTTTTGCCGATACGCAAATTTTTATATATCCGGGCTACCAATTTAAGGTTGTTGACTCCCTCATCACCAATTTTCATCTACCAGAATCAACTTTGATTATGCTTGTTTCTGCATTTGCTGGTTACGCAAATACCATGAATGCTTATCAACATGCAGTTAAAGAAAACTATCGATTTTTTAGTTACGGTGATGCTATGTTTATCACTGATCTGAAAAATCAATCTTAATAAGATATTAAATAGATAACCAATCTGATTTGAATTAATCTCAAATCAGATTGGCGATTTTCAATTAACTACTCAGATATTTATTTACCGTTTATCCTATTAATAATATTCATTATGCGTTTTTTGCTTGAAGGGTGAGATGTTGGATTATTTGTTGAATGAATAGGTACTTTTACTAGCATTTCAACTAAACTCATCGGATCAATATTTTTACTCACTAATAAATCAAAAGCATAATTATCAGCTTCGACTTCATATTGTTGAGCAACTTCTTCTTTCGCAATAATAACAAGTTCGTCAATGTTATCAGTAAATTCAATATAAGGGGCTTGTAGAAATAAACTAACTGCATGTTTGAGCGCTATATGCGCCTGTTCGTGAGCAAGTACTGCTTGTAACTCATTATCATTTAACAATTTTATTAAGCCACTGTTGACACGTATACAGCCATTAGCGGTAGACCATGCATTAGGCTCGGTATTAATATAGACTTTATAATTTATCTCAATATTATTCGCTTTTGTGGGTAAGGTTTTAGCAATTTTATTTAGCCTTTGGCTTAATGCATGGTCGTCAGCAGCGATCACTGCCCGCTTATCTATTTCAATGCAAGCAAGCTCACTAATGGCAAATATATCATTTTCAGAGAGCGATTTAAGCCGTTCTGCAGTAATGACTTTTGGATAAGTCTTATCTTGGATCTGACAGCCAGTGATTAGAAACATCAACAAACACGACAAGAATAAAATAATGCGTTTCAAACGATTCAAAGCCCCTTCAAATATTGTTTATTCCAGTCAGGCGCGATAAACTAGGCCCTGCAAATTAATGATACGGCTACGTATTATAACAATAATTCGCGCCAAACTGTTTATTTGGTCGCAAGAGGTTAATAAAAAATGAAATTTGAATTAGATAATACCGACGGATTAGCTCGTCGAGGACGTATGAAATTCGATCGTCGCGGAGTCGAATATACTGTTGAAACCCCAGCCTTTATGCCTGTTGGTACTTATGGCACGGTAAAAGGTATGACACCTGAAGAGGTTGCCGCGACCGGCGCTCAAATCTTGCTCGGTAATACATTCCATTTATGGTTAAGACCGGGACAAGAAATCATGCGTAAACATGGTGATTTACATGATTTCATGCAGTGGCATGGCCCAATTCTAACCGATTCAGGTGGGTTTCAAGTTTTCAGTCTTGGAGATATTCGTAAGATTAAAGAAGAAGGCGTCTATTTTCGTAATCCGATTAATGGCGACTCGATTTTCTTATCACCTGAAATTTCAATGGAAATTCAATACGACTTAGGTTCAGATATTGTCATGATTTTTGACGAGTGTGCGCCCTTTCCTGCTGAGTGGGATTATGTCAAAAAATCAATGGAGATGTCATTGCGCTGGGCAAAACGAAGTCGCCAGCGATTTGATGAATTAGGCAACAAAAATGCGTTATTTGGTATCGTGCAAGGTGGTATTCATCAGGAGTTACGTGATATCTCAATTAAAGGGTTAACCGAAATTGGTTTTGATGGCTATGCGGTTGGGGGATTAGCTGTTGGTGAGCCTAAAGCAGATATGCACCGAATTTTAGAGGGTACTTGTCCACAATTACCTGCCGATAAGCCTCGTTACCTAATGGGAGTGGGTAAGCCTGAAGATTTAGTTGAAGGTGTACGCCGAGGGATTGATATGTTTGACTGTGTGATGCCGACACGCAATGCGCGCAATGGTCACTTATTTGTCACAAATGGCGTGATTAAAATCCGCAATGCGAAATATAAAGACGACACCACACCGCTTGATCCGCATTGTGATTGTTATACCTGTAAACATTACACAAAATCTTATCTTCATCACTTAGATAAATGTGGAGAGATTTTAGGTGCACGTTTAAATACCATCCACAATTTACGTTATTATCAACGCTTAATGGCAGAAATTCGTGAAGCGGTTGCCAACAAACGTTACGAAGATTTTGTTGTCGAATTTTATCAACGCATTGGCAAAACGCCTGCGCCTTTATCAAAATAAACACATAACAGGCATAATTTTTTGCAGTAGGTATTGACACTTTTTAGTTAGCGCAGTATTATGCGCTTCCTAACGGCGAGTAGCGCAGCTTGGTAGCGCAACTGGTTTGGGACCAGTGGGTCGGAGGTTCGAATCCTCTCTCGCCGACCAATTTCATAAAAAAGCCTACTTGAATGAGTAGGCTTTTTTATTTAACTTTGTTTTGGCTGAATTTAAATGAATGATGCTTTGTACAAAGCTAGCTAATACTGTTTTTGCAATACAATTAAAGAAGTGATACTTATCAAGTCAGCACACTTCATTTTATTATTTCAGACTAACAAAAACTATAAACTAACTCTTGATTGAATCATTGGCGCTAACGCTGAGAAGTCTGATTGATAATTAGTTTCATTTCTTAACTGATTTAACAATAAATTAGCTATATATTTGCCAATTTGCTTAGACGGCTGCGCAACGGTTGTTAATGGTGGAAAACTGACTTTACTAAACTCACTATCGCCAAACCCACTTACCGCTAATTGATATGGAACAACTATATGCCGCCGTTGACACTCATAAAGCACGCCACATGCTAATTCATCTGTCGTACAAATTAAGGCATCGATCTCAGGCCAGTTCAAAAGTACATCCGGTAGTAATTCACTTCCTGTGCTAAAATTAGCAGGCTTTGCCGCATGAATGATCCTATGTGTAGATAAATGGTGATTTAGCATTGCTTTATGCCAGCCATGTAACCGTTGTTGAAAAAGGTAGTATTGCTGGTTAGCGCAAAGCAAACCAATAGATCGATAACCTTTTTTGATCACATGTTCAGTCAACATATACATTGCTAAACTATCATCCAATCCCACATTCAGATTGGTTAATTCATCATATTGCTTGCCAATATTCATAACTTGAACGGTTTTATTTCGAGCTACCTGTCGAATAAAATCATCACTTTCAACATAAAAAAGGAGTATTGCTTCAAGATTATGGCTATATAGTGTATTTAATAATTGTGATTCACATTTAAGATAGTGGTAAGATTCAATGATTAATATAGTATATCCTTCTTGTGCCAAGCTTGCTTGTAACGCATTAAGTAACAATTGAGTGGCGTGATCATAGATCTTAGTCGTTATAATTGCGATGACCTGATTAGCTGATGCGGATGCTAACAAGCTAGCTGCAACATTTGGTTTATACCCTAACGTATCAATGGCAATTTGAATCTTTTTACGAAGTTTATCAGAGACACGCTCTGGGCTACGCAAAGCACGAGATACCGTCATAGAGCCAACACCCGCAAATTTAGCCACATCAAATAAAGTAACCTGTCCTGTACTTCTGCGTTTTTTTATATCCTGCATCTTTCACTCCAATTGCATGTCAATGATAGCCAATTAACAGTGGATGTATCATAACCTCATAAAAGGTTATGGATCTGTCTTTTAAATCACAATTTTTTAAATAATATTATTCGGCAAAAGTAGGCGTTTTCTGATTAATTTATTGAAAATGTTAACTACATCACATAATGGATGAAAATTTTATCAACTTTGATAGCGCTATCACATTTCTTATTTTTTTTTATTTCTATTATTACGCTGTGTGTTAATTTCCTAATAAGTTCTCAATGAGATCAAATTTAGCGGAGGAAAAATGTTAGCAAGATGGTTAACTAGCCAAACGGTCAATATTGTTGATTCAATCGAGGATTGGCAAACAGCGATACAACTTTGTGCAAAACCGTTATTACAAAATAACGCTATTTCACCTGATTATATTCAAGCCATTTTCAAATTACATGAATCAATTGGTCCTTATTATGTTTTGGCTCCAGGTATTGCGATGCCACATGCAAGACCAGAACAGGGCGTAAACCAATTAGGTCTATCAATGCTATTGGTCAAAAAAGGCGTCAAATTTAATTCAGAAGAAAACGATCCTGTTTATTTAATTACTTTATTAGCAGCAAGTGATAGTACTAGTCATATTGAAATATTAACTCAATTGGCAGCACTATTTGGTACACAAAATGATATCCAGACAATTTTTAATGCGCAAACCCCTGCTCAAATATTGTCTGTTATCAACCATTATAAAATTTAATTAAACTCAATAAAAGGATAAACAAAATGAAAATTATGGCAGTTTGTGGTTCAGGTCTTGGTAGTAGCTTTATGGTTGAAATGAACATCAAAAAAGTTCTTAAAAAATTAAACATTGATGCAGAGGTCACACATGCCGATCTTGCTTCAGCAACACCAGATCAAGCTGATATATTTGTCATGACAAAAGATTTAGCGGCCAGTTCAGGTATTCCTGACAATAAATTAGTTATACTAAACAATATTATTGATATCAATGATTTAGAATCAAAACTTGTTGAACATTTTGCTAAGTACTAATCAACCTATGAGGTGTTGCCATGATTCAAGAAATCATAAAATTTATTGTAGATATTTTAAAAGTACCTGCGATATTAGTCGGTTTAATTGCGATGGTTGGGCTAATTGCCCAACATAAATCATTTGCTGATACCGTAAAAGGCACAGTTAAAACAATTTTAGGTTTTTTGGTATTGAGCGGTGGTGCAAGTGTACTTATCAGCGCAATTACCCCACTAGGCATAATGTTTGAACAAGCTTTTAAATTACAGGGTATCATTCCTAATAATGAAGCCATTGTTTCTATGGCATTAAATGAATTCGGTGCAGCAACTGCCTTGATTATGGCATTTGGTATGGTCGCCAATATTGTGGTTGCACGTTTTACACGTTTAAAATTTATCTTTTTGACAGGGCACCATACTTTTTATATGGCTTGTATGATTAGTATTATCTTAACCGTAGCGGGTTTTAAAGGCTGGCAACTTGTGTTCACAGGTTCATTAGTGCTTGGGTTGATTATGGCATTTTTCCCTGCATTAGCACAACCACATATGCGTAAAATTACCGGTAATGATGATGTTGCATTTGGACATTTTGGTACTTTAGGTTATGTGTTAGCAGGGTGGCTTGGGCAAGCTGTCGGTAAAAACTCTCGTTCAACCGAAGAGATGAATTTACCTAAAAACTTAAGCTTTTTGCGAGATAGTTCAATTTCAATCTCATTAACAATGATGATTATCTATCTCATTCTAGCGGTATCTGCTGGTGCAAGCTATGTTGAAACCAATCTAAGCAAAGGCGATAATTATTTAGTTTATGCGATTATAGAAGCAATTACATTTGCTGCTGGGGTATTTATTATTCTTCAAGGTGTGCGATTAATTCTGGCTGAAATTGTACCTGCCTTTACAGGGTTTTCGGAAAAATTAGTCCCTAATGCCAAACCTGCTCTTGATTGCCCGGTGGTATTCCCATATGCGCCTAATGCTGTGCTCATTGGCTTTTTATTTAGCTTCCTTGGTGGGCTAGTCGGATTATTTGTTCTAGGACAATTAGACTTAGTCCTCATATTGCCGGGCGTTGTTCCCCATTTCTTTTGCGGTGCAACTGCTGGCGTATTTGGCAATGCAACAGGAGGGCGTTGTGGTGCCATGCTAGGTGCGTTTGCTAATGGTTTATTAGTCACATTTTTGCCTGTTATGTTATTGCCAGTATTAGGATCACTGGGTTTTGCTAATACGACTTTCTCCGATGTCGATTTTTGTGGTATTGGGATTATTCTTGGTAATATGGCTAAATGGTTTAACAAAGATATGATAATGGGTATTTTTATTGCTATTTTTGCCATATTAGTTATTTATAATTATGTAGCTAAACCTAAAGTGGATGCAAAAAATTAAGTATACTTACTATAGCCCCTAACCATATTAGGGGCTTTATATACTATATTAATATGAAAAAAATAAGCCAATCATGATTAAAATGTAGTTCTTATTTTATATTGACAGCCAAATATTTTCAGTAACAACTACTATCTGCCCAACCATAAAATTAAATATTAGGCATAAAAAGCTAGAAATAAACATGAATAATACCAAACAAGCGGGTATTTAAATGATGTTTTTTACGATCAAAACATTTATAGTCTAATTTCAACTTATCTTTGATAACTATTATCTTAATTAAAAGAAACCAAAAACTTTTGGTTTCTTTTATTGCTACGATAAAATAGCATCAAACAACTATGTAATCAGCAATCACAGTATTATTTACTAGCCATACTGCCATACATGATTAACACAGCAACAACACCGATTGCCAATATCGCTGTAGTATATTGGGTTTTGACACGATACTTTTTCACTTCACCAACTGAAAGATCTCTATGTTGGTTCTTACTTTGATAATAATAGTACACGGGTAAACCAATTAATGTCAGCACAATTGATGCAATACCATTTTCTGTTTGATGAATCAGCATTCCATAAATGACATAAATAGAACCTGCAATGGCAATAATAGGAATAAGTGGGTAACCAATTACTTTATAAGATCTTGGTATATTAGGGTATTTTTTTCTGGCTATAATAACACCAATAAAAGTTAATAAATAAAAAACCCAAATCGAAAACATTGAAATTTCAGATAAACGATCGGCATCTAATAATACCGAGTATAAAAATGAAAAAACGACAAGCACTAAAATTGCATTTACCGGTGAACGGCTGTCTTCATCTATTGTGCTTAAATAACGCGCACCAACGATATTGCCTCGCTCAGCCATACTAAAAATAGTACGTGATAATGTCATGATGTAGCCATTAATTCCACCTAAAATTGACACCATGATACCAACTGCAACCAAATTACCACCTAAATGCCCAAACAGACGTTGCGATGCAACAGAAGAAGCGTCATGGCCTAATGAGACCATCTCTTGAACTGGAAAGATTTTAAATAATGCAATATTGATACAAGCATAAACAATGACTAAAAATATAATTCCCAATATAATGGCTTTAGGTAATACTTTAGCAGGCTTATTAATTTCACCCGCAACCGATGCAACTTGAGCCCAACCATCATAAGCAAATAATGTCGCTAAAATCGCAACAGCAAAAGGAGCATATGTCTCAATGCCCTGACCACTAGCACTAAACAATGTAACTTGCCCATTTCCTTGACATAACCCAAATATCGCTAATAACAGTATTGGGATCAATTTACAAGCCGTGGCAATGGTCTGCAAGTACCCTGCTTGTTTAACACCAATTGCATTAATAAAAGCGATAAAACCTAATGCCCCAGCTCCTACTGCCATTTTGTACGTATTTTCAATATCAAATAATGAACAAAACACCGAACTAAAATAGCCTACTAATGCACCAATCAAAGCAGGCGAAAAAATGACTGTCATCATCCAACCATAAAGATGAGAAATTTTAGCGCCATAGATTTTTTCTAAATAAACAAGCATTCCACCGGTTTTTGGAAACATTACACCTAGTTCACAAAGTGTTAACCCGCCACAAATAGAAATAACACCACCAATTACCCATGCTAATAGTGCATAATGATAATCACCTGCTACTTCTAGAACTGCTGGGGGTTTCATAAAAGCACCTGCCCCTAAAACCATTCCCACAACCAGTGATAATGCAGAAACTAAACCAAGATCTTTCCGCAAGTTATTTTCTAAATTATGATCTGCCATAAAGATCCCCTTAAATATATAAATAAACGTGAAAAATCTAGTTATGATAGGGATTTATTTATAAAATACAAGCAAGATTCATTTTAGTTAATTAAAAAAACATCAAAAATCAGAATACTAAAATAAACAAAAAGTCAGCGCAAAACTGACTTTTTATTCGCTATTTTTTGAAAAATTATTTCTTTTTCTTCATTTTCATATCAACGACCATACGACCTCGAATTTTTCCTGCTTTCATTTCCTCAATCATATCATTGATATCTTCTAATGGTCTTTTTTCCACTATCGGCACCACTTTACCTTCAGCACTAAATTGAAATGCTTCAGCTAAATCTTCACGAGTACCAACCAGTGAACCTAATACTTGAATGCCATCTAACACCGTTTTAGGAATACTCAAATCCATATTTTCAGAAGGCAAGCCTAGTGCAACAACACGTCCTAAAGGTCGCACAGAATTGATAGCTTGATTGAATGCAGTTTTAGTAACCGAGGTCACAACAGCACCATGTACGCCACCTGCAGTATGCTCTTTAATATAAGCGCCTACATCCTCAATTTTTTTAGGATTAACGACTAAATCAGCACCTAATTTTCGACACAATTCTAGTTGGCTATCACTGTTACTAATTGCAACGACTTTATTGTTAAACACTTTTTTACCATATTCGATAGCAAGTGTACCTAGTCCACCAATACCAAATACAGCAAGCCATTGACCTGGTTTTGTATTAGCCACTTTAATCCCTTTATATGTCGTGACACCAGCACATGTAACGCTAGTTGCTTGTGCCGGATCGAGCCCTTCTGGCACTTTAACTGCATAATCCGCTTTAACAATACATTGTTCTGCCATACCGCCATCAACGCTGTAACCAGAATTTAACGCATTTCGACAAAATGTCTCATTACCTGAAATACAATACTCACAAGTACCACAGCCGGCATGAAACCAAGCAATACTGACACGATCACCAATTTTTAGGCTCTTTACATCAGGGGCAATTTTAGTCACAATGCCTACACCTTCATGACCAATAACTCGCCCCGGTTTTTTACCAAAATCACCCGATGCTACATGGATATCCGTATGGCAAAGACCACAATATTCAACATCAACGAGTGCTTCTCCTGCTTGTAAAGGGCGAACAGGGATATCTTTAATTTCGACTTGACCGTCACACTCTTGTCTAATAACTGCTGCTTTCATTTTTTCTCCTAGCAAATTTTAAAATTAAAATATCATTGATTTTATTTTAACCTAATCCTGCTTAAAAAATTTGAGTTGTTTCACAATTTTACTAAATCGTATTGATGTTTTAATAAACTATACTAAAACGTAGCCTTTCCTGAAACTTTTTGACAAAATAAGATGGATATATCGTTTAAATGAATAAAGCAGGCAGATATGAATGTAAGGTAAGTCAGCTAAATGGGAAGCAAGAACAAATTTTTATACTTCCCATTTACCATTATAAAATAATCAACTCTACGATTAGCATTTGTTATGCAAGATCTTTAGCAATATATTTTTGGCTGTTATTATTAATGAATAAAAATAACCCAATCAATGCACCGAAACCAAATAATCCAATAACATAGATAGCTGGCGCCATTTTGCTCATAAAATCACTCAAAAAAGAGATCAACAAAGGTGTTAATCCGCCCGCAATGGCGTAAGCCATATTAAATGAAAACGATACGCCACTGTAACGAATCTGAGTAGGAAACACGGTCACCATAAAATAAGCAAAAGAACCTACAATACCAACACTAAAACCCGCTAACGAATAAGTCATAAATAAAAGGTGCGGGTTATCTAATGAGAGGTAAAAAATAGCGATAACAACAGTTGCAATAGCACAACCGATTAATATCACTTTCCCCATAGCAAATTTATCCATCATCATGCCATAAAATGTACAACTTATAATAAGCCCAATAATCGCTAATATATTGCCCTGTAACGCATCGACTGGTGAGTAGCCAAATTGCTTTTGTAATAAAATTGGCGTCATTAGCATAATAACCATAATCCCCGCAGACAGCACCCAAGTGAGTAACATGGATAAAATAGTCTGAGGTAAATACTCCGTCAACACAGTGATAACCGGTATTTTTTTAGCTAATTCTTGTTGTTTGCGTTTTTGCATTTCCTGAAAAATTGGCGTTTCTTTTAACCAACGACGTAAATACATTGCAATCAATCCAAAAACACCACCAATAATAAATGGTATACGCCATCCCCAATCAATGAGTTGTTCGGCAGATAAGCATTTATTCATAGCCGTTGAAACTAACGAACCGAGCAAAATACCTAGACTTAATCCACTAGTTAAAATGCCACATGCCAATCCAATTTTATTTTTCGGTACATGCTCTGAAACAAAAGTCCAAGCACCAGGAACTTCACCCCCGACTGCTAAACCTTGACATAATCGCATAAACAGTAACAACAAAGGTGCCAAAATACCAATATGGGTATATGTGGGTAAACAACCTATAAATAGTGTGGGTAATGCCATAAGCAATATACTTAGCGTAAACATCCTTTTGCGACCAAACCGATCGCCAAAGTGTGCCATAACAATTCCTCCAAATGGACGTATTAAATATCCAGCGGCAAAAATACCAAAGGTTTGCACTTGGCTCAGCCAATCAGGCATATCATTCGGAAAAAAAAGATGACTAATGGTTATTGAAAAAAACACAAAAATGATAAAGTCATAAAATTCTAATGCCCCACCTAATGCGGAGAGTGCCAATGTTTTATAGTCTTTGGCATTTAGAGTTCTTGTCGATGTTTGGGGTACTACATTTTGCATGTGCATCCTTGTAAATTATTGTTTACAAACAGTTTAATGTAATTAACTACTATACGCTAACAGTTGATTTTTTAAAAGAAGATATCCACTCAAGTGATAACTTAAACGCAATTATTATGTGTTGCGCAATAATTGTGTTCGCTTATTTTAAAAATACCGCTAAAACTAGCACAAATGATTAATAAATAGCCAAACAAAAAAACTACAATGAAACATCTTACTAAACGGAGAGCTATAAAATGGCTAAAAAATGTATTTCTCGTGGCAAATTCACACGTATGCAGCAATTATCAAACCAAGACGGCGTTATCGCTGCGTTGGCGATCGATCAACGAGGTTCAATGGTTAAGATGATGGAATCGGCCGTTGGCAAAGATCGTTATCATATTGATATGGTGTACGAATTTAAAGAACTTGTCTCTCAAGAGTTAACTAAATATGTCAGTGCAATTTTGTTAGATGAAGAATATGGCTTTAAAGGCATGGCTGCCAAAAATAGCAATGCTGGATTAATCATGTCATACGAAAAGACAGGCTATGATGCCAATACGCCAGGACGATTGCCCGATATATTGCCCGAAGATTCATTACAACGTTTAATAAAAAAAGGCGCAGATGCCGCAAAAGTATTGGTTTATTATAATCCTGATGATCCTCAAGATATTTTAGATAAAAAGCACGCTTTTTTAGAACGTTTAGGTAATGAGGCAAGAGCTGCCGATATTCCCGTTTTTGTTGAACCTATAGTATATGATAACGAGATAACTGACGATAAAAGCCCAGAATTTGCAAAAATCAAACCTCAAAAAGTCATTAATACCATTAAAGAATTTACTAAAGAACAATATTACATTGATATTTTAAAAGTCGAAGTTCCTGTGCTTTTTAAAAATGTCGAAGGCTTTAACGACAACAACGTTGTTGTCTACACGCAAAAACAAGCTGCTGACTACTTTAAACAAGCCAGCGATGTCGCAACGCGTCCTTTCATTTATTTAAGTGCGGGCGTGCCAACAAAAACCTTCCACCAAGAACTCATTTTTGCTGGTGAAAATGGGGCTAAATATAGTGGCATCCTCGGTGGACGAGCTACATGGTTTGAAGGCGTTGCCGCCTATGCAAAAGGTGGAAAAGAGGGATTAAAACGTTGGTTAGATCAAACTGGCCGTGAAAATGTTGAGCACCTTAATAAGATATTAAAACAATATGCCACGCCTTGGTATGATATCTATGGTGGTAAAGATAATATTGAAGTGATTGATCTTAAATTAGGCAATTAATTAGCAAACCAAACAGAGAACAGGTTTTGTTCTTATTTTCCTGTTCTCTCTTACCATGCTATCCTGTTTATCACCTTAGTTGTCGGAATTGCTCGTATTATTTACAATAATTTGAGAAACGACTGTAATAGTTATACATAAAAAAAAAACAAAACTAACGCCTTATTACAGAAAAGCATACAGCGCTGATATCATAAAGAAAATACCCCTCCGTTATGGTATTAAACGTTTAGTCAAAGTTGAAAAATCCATTGAAGATAAATTAAAACGGCAAACTAAAGGCAATAACAAAACCTATCTAGGCAAAATGTTTCATGTTGACACCAAACATCTACCCTGAACATTCCGAAAGGCCTCATCAGGTATTACATAACCTAATTCTCATTGCATATAAACACGAAAACAGGCAGCATAATTTTCTACGTCAGTTGTGTCTTACTATGGAATATTTATACAACTGTTCACTTTTTAGATTATTTTTTTGTAAAAAATATTCAGGATTCTATACCGTTTCGTGATTCATTTTGCAATATCTCATTTGCTAACACGTTGATATTCATCGTATCAATCCAAAAATAAAAGTTGCCAGAACTCAAAACGAATACAAGATAGGAACTTTAATAAAGATGTGTGTTCGCTTTTTAGATTATATTTTTTTGTAAAAAATATTCAGGATTCTATACCGTTTCGTGATTCATTTTGCAGTATCTCATTTGCTAAAACGTTGATATTCATCGTATCAACTCAAAAATAAAAGTTGTCTGAACTCAAACGAATACAAGATAGAAACTTTAATAAAGATATGGTGTTCGCCTTTTAGATCATATTTTTGTAAAAAATATTCAGGATTCTATACCGTTTCGTGATTCATTTTGCAGTATCTCATTTGCTAAAACGTTGATATTCATCGTATCAACTCAAAAATAAAAGTTGTCTGAACTCAAACGAATACAAGATAGAAACTTTAATAAAGATATGGTGTTCGCCTTTTAGATCATATTTTTGTAAAAAATATTCAGGATTCTATACCGTTTCGTGATTCATTTTGCAGTATCTCATTTGCTAAAACGTTGATATTCATCGTATCAACTCAAAAATAAAAGTTGTCTGAACTCAAACGAATACAAGATAGGAACTTTAATAAAGATGTGGTGTTCGTTTTTTAGATTATATTTTTTTGTAAAAAATATTCAGGATTCTATACCGTTTCGTGATTCACTAAGGATTTGTAGTATCTAATTGTTAAAACGTGTGATCACCATCTTATTAATCGAAAACTTACGAACCTACCTGCTAACAAACAAATGGGAGTTACCTTGTTAGCAGATTATTTTAATCATGAAGTGTAAACAATCTGGCGTTTTGTTACACCTGAGTTTTACAATAAATTAAAACGCCAGATCCACTTGCTGTTCATCAAATGGCTTTATCAAAAAACAAATTAACTTTACTAAGTTTTGCCATGGATTGTATATAAGCTTTAATTTTAGGCGGAAACGTTAAGCTTTTAACACACGTCAAATTCCGTAAGACAGGAAACAAACAGATATCATCTAAAGATAATTGTCCATTACACGCATCTGGCGAAACAATCAATAATTCAAGCTTATTTAATACCGCAGATACGGCAGACACTAACGAATCAGTTTGCGCTAAACATTCATCAAATGCCCCTAATTTGCCGACTTTACTGGTTGCAAAATAATCAATCGCGCTTTGTGTTGCAAATTCAGCTAAGCCGAGTTTTATATAACGAGGACACTCTAACTTATAATCATATTGTTGTAACTGTTTGATTAACTCTGCAATATTTGGAGATTTAGATCCAATTAAAATCGGCTCACCACCATAATTATTATCAATATAATCAACTATATCTAAACTTTCAGGCATATAGCTACCATCCTCTTTTTGTAAAATGGGTGCCATTTTTTCGCCAATCATCCGCTCTGGCGATTGAAAATCATCACTCAGCAATACCTGCAATTCAACCGGTATGTTTTTTAAACCGAAAATCATTCTTGCCCTTACACAAAAAGGACAGTGCTCATAAATATACAGTTTCATTTTCGACTCCTTAAATATTCAATTGCCCAACATAAAAAGGCTAATCCCACAAATAGCAAAAAAACCTCACTCACAGCAAACAGCGCTTTTGGATAACCAATCTGCGTAACATTAATAAAAGGATATGGATACAAATTGGTATAATAGCCACGCACAAAAATATAAATGCCATATCCAATCATTGACAATAACGCCCCCATAATGACTTTTAAATCAATTCGTCGAAATGGTCCAAAAATAAACCAGCTCAATAATCCCAAAGCAGGAATAACCACATGCAAACTTTCATTAGCAATTTTCAATAATACATTAGGAGGTGGAGTATGAATGCTTCTTAACACTATGTTATACACAATAGTTGTTATAATCACACCTACTAAACCATTCAAACGAATAACTTTAAAACTATATCGATGACAATTAGGATTGATAGCTAGCCAAAAACAACTCAATGCTAACATTAAATTTGATAAAACCGTAAAGAAACTATAATAATAAATTATTCGCCCTATTGAAGATTCGGGTTGCCAAGGACGAAATTTAGTATGCCAATAAATGTAAGTTTCCATGGCTATAATAGAGATTGCAAACAGCGCAATAAAAAGATGAATACTTCGCTTTAGCATAAAAGATGAATATAGATAAAACAGTACCCCCAGTATATACCAAATAGTATAAAAGCAAAAAGTTAACTGATTATTTTAAATTAATGCAAATAGTTTAAAATAATCAGTTTTTAATATAAAAATAAAATGCACATTTAACATAGCTATATATTACCTTAAACGCTTAACAAGTGTTATTTTCTTGCAAACATGACACAACCGAAGCGGTAAGTTGTGTTTTACCTACCATGATCAATTGTTTATCTTTTTTTATAGATACATTTTCAATGGCTAACACTAATGCCAACCAATATGAACAATAGCCAGCATAACCAATTGAAGTATCGATATCAAAATGATTTTTTGCTTCAAATTGAATTTGATTAAAGTGGTGCATAATTTCATTTTTAAAATCTGACGAAATACCGCTATACCAAACCCCGCCGTAATTGTTATCATCGGCACTGCCCCACAATAAAGCATGCTCAATAGTTTGCGTGAATTCCGTTTTTTGTTCACTACGATGAACTTTTATTAATGGCGAATTAACAGTAGGAAAAAATGGCGCTCTATTTACCTTTTCCCCTGCTAGAACTAGCATTGAAGCAAACTCACCTTCATCTTTAATTGGAGCAGAAAACAGATGTGTATTAATCACCAAAAGCAACTCATCATCATGAGCACTATTGTCTAACCATGTTTCTATAAATGTAGATGATTGGCTGGGCTCTTCAATTTCAAAGCTAGCAGGATGACAAATTCTTTTTCCCAATGTTTCCATCCATAATGCCTTTATTTTATCGTTTGAAACTTCAGCATCAATAAATAACCTAACATGCAAATTTGATTGTGTTAACACGGTTGCAAATTTAGCTTTGTATGCTTTTTCAAAACGAGTAAAAATAAATTTTAAACGCTCATCAAAGCTTTCAGATTTCATATCATCAATCATAGATAAAGTCGTATGGGGAATAACAATGCCACTATTGCGGTGTAATTTACTTATCATAAAAAAATCATTATTAACGATAGAGGCGGCATTTCTTGTTTCGCCCTGTTCTGTAATAAGTGAAAAGCCTAAAACATATAATCCTCTTTGCCCATAATGAATCAATTTTTGTTTACGCTTTTCTATGCATAAATTCCACTGTTCAATATAAGCTAGACGATTACCATAGAGATAAACACCATATAAAAATATAAACAGCCAAGAAACAACAGGGAAAGCAAACAGGCCTGAAATAAAAAGGATATCTGATATGTCATAAAAAAAGCTGAGTGTAACTGTAATGATACAACCAAGCAGAATGAACACGATAAGCAAAACACCCCAGAACCAAAAATTCATTTTTTTAGCATCAGACAACGGGGCTGGCAGTAATGTTAAATCGACAGACATTAGCTTTTTCCTACCTCGGATAATGATGAGATTAAAGAACAACCACAACCGCTTTTATAACCATCTAAAGCGACTTGCTTACCTTGATCGGAAAAAGTTGATTCGCCCTCAATAATAGGATTAATTCCATGGCCTTTTATTGGACAACTGACTAAATCCCCCACTCGAGCAACAGGTTTGCCTAAAACTGTCATTGTCGATGAAGCAGTAATGACTTTTCCACCATGATCTGTCAAATCCCCTAACCGAATAACTCCGCGTAATTTACTCATTTTTCATTTCCTTTATTTTTTCATATTTGTATTATTGATTTCCTACCTGTTGATATTGTGCATCTATTTGTTGATACTCTTCAAGCGAGCTGGCTTTGGATTTTTTGTCGAGTTCTTCTGACCAATTGATTTTTACCGACCACTCATATTCATCTGGCATCTGTTCGGTATCTAGGTTTTTATCCGAAAATTCCATAAAACTATTCACCCACATCCATTCATTGTAGCTTAAACTACTA